>CALMQC010000404.1 GCA_937871895.1 uncultured Roseateles sp.
CGCTCAAGCTCACGCACAGCCGCGAGTACTACGTGCCCAGCATGAGCTGCCGCACTGTCATCTACAAGGGCTTGCTGCTGGCCGACCAGGTCGGCAAGTACTACCTGGACCTGGGCAACGAGGCCGTGGTCTCGGCCATCGCCCTGGTGCACCAGCGCTTCTCGACCAACACCTTCCCCGAGTGGCCGCTGGCCCACCCCTACCGCATGGTCTGCCACAACGGCGAGATCAACACGGTCAAGGGCAACTTCAACTGGATGCGCGCCCGTGAAGGCGTGATGAAGTCGCCCGTGCTGGGCGAGGACCTGAAGAAGCTCTACCCGATCAGCTTTGAAGGCCAGAGCGACACAGCGACCTTCGACAACGCCATCGAACTGCTCACCATGGCCGGCTACCCGCTCGCGCATGCCGCCATGATGATGATCCCGGAAGCCTGGGAGCAGCATGAGCTGATGGACGAGCGCCGTCGCGCCTTCTACGAGTACCACGCCGCCATGATGGAGCCCTGGGACGGCCCCGCCGCCATGGCCTTCACCGACGGCCGTCAGGTGTGCGCTGCGTTGGACCGCAATGGCCTGCGCCCGGCTCGTTACTGCATCACCGACGACGACCTCGTCGTGCTCGCGTCCGAAAGCGGCGTGCTGCCCATCCCCGAGAACAAGATCGTCAAGAAGTGGCGTCTGCAGCCCGGCAAGATGTTCCTGATCGACCTGGAGCAAGGCCGCATCATTGACGACGAAGAGCTGAAGAACCAGTACGCCAACGCGCGCCCCTATCGTCAGTGGATCGAGAACGTCCGCGTCAAGCTGGACGACATTGCCGTCCCGGCCACGCCCGCGCCGGCCTTTGCCGCCAACCTGCTGGACCGTCAACAAGCCTTCGGCATGACGCAGGAGGACGTCAAGTTCCTGCTCGCCCCGATGGCCGCCAACGGCGAAGAGGCCATCGGCTCCATGGGCAATGACTCGCCCCTGGCCGTGCTGTCCAGCAAGAACAAGCCGCTCTACAACTACTTCAAGCAGCTGTTCGCCCAGGTCACGAACCCGCCGATCGACCCGATCCGCGAAAACATCGTGATGTCGCTCAACAGCTTCATCGGCCCCAAGCCCGACCTGCTGGACATCAACGCCATCAATCCGCCGATGCGCCTTGAAGTGCACCAGCCGGTGCTGGACTTTGACGACATGGCCCGCCTGCGTTCCATCGCCGGCCCCACCAACGGCAAGTTCAAGCCCAGCGAGCTCGACATCACCTACCCCGCCGCCTGGGGCAAGGATGGCGTCGAGGCCCGCCTGGCGTCGCTGTGTGCCTCGGCCGTGGATGCCATCAAGACCGGCCACAACATCCTCATCATCACGGACCGCCACGTCAGCTCCGACCGCGTGGCCATCCCCGCGCTGCTGGCCCTGTCGGCCGTGCACCACCACCTAGTGCGTGAAGGCCTGCGGACCACGGCGGGCCTCGTCGTCGAGACCGGCACGGCTCGCGAAGTGCACCACTTCGCCGTGCTGGCCGGTTATGGCGCCGAAGCCGTCCACCCCTACCTCGCGCTCGAAACGCTCGAGGCCATGAAGGACGAGCTGCCCGCCAGCCTCAGCGTCGAGAAGGCCCGCTACAACTACATCAAGGCCGTGGGCAAGGGCCTGTCGAAGATCATGTCCAAGATGGGCATCTCGACCTATATGTCCTACTGCGGCGCGCAGATCTTCGAGGCCATCGGCCTGAAGAGCGACTTCGTCGAGAAGTACTTCCGTGGCACGCCTACTCAAGTCGGCGGCATCGGCGTCTTCGAGGTGGCCGAGGAAGCCATTCGCATGCACGTCGCTGCCTTCGGCAACGACCCGCTGCTCGAGAACATGCTCGATGCTGGCGGCGAGTACGCCTGGCGTACGCGCGGCGAAGAACATATGTGGACGCCGGACGCCATTGCCAAGCTGCAGCACTCGGTGCGCGGCGGCAAGTTCGACACCTACAAGGACTACGCCCAGATCATCAACGACCAGAGCAAGCGCCACATGACGCTGCGCGGTCTGTTCGAGTTCAAGTTCGACCCCTCCAAGGCCGTGCCGCTGGACGAGGTCGAGCCAGCCGCCGAGATCGTCAAGCGCTTCGCCACGGGTGCCATGTCGCTCGGTTCCATCTCGACCGAAGCCCACACCACGCTGGCCGTTGCCATGAACCGCATCGGCGGCAAGAGCAACACGGGTGAGGGCGGGGAAGACCCGGCCCGTTACCGCAACGAGCTCAAGGGCATCAAGATCACCTCGGGCACCAAGCTGACGGACGTCTTCGGCAAGAACGTCATTGAGTCCGACTACGAGCTGAAAGAAGGCGACAGCCTGCGCTCCAAGATCAAGCAGGTCGCCTCGGGCCGCTTCGGTGTCACGACCGAGTACCTGGTCTCGGCCGACCAGATCCAGATCAAGATGGCGCAAGGCGCCAAGCCGGGTGAGGGCGGCCAGCTGCCCGGCGGCAAGGTGTCCGACTACATCGGCTTCCTGCGCTACTCGGTGCCCGGCGTGGGCCTCATCAGCCCGCCGCCGCACCACGACATCTACTCCATCGAGGACCTGGCCCAGCTGATCCACGACCTGAAGAACGTCAACGGCAAGGCCGACATCTCGGTCAAGCTGGTGTCTGAGGTGGGTGTGGGCACCGTGGCCACTGGCGTGGCCAAGGCCAAGGCCGATCACATCGTGATCGCTGGCCACGACGGCGGCACGGGCGCTTCGCCCTGGTCGTCCATCAAGCACTGCGGCACGCCCTGGGAGCTGGGCCTCGCCGAAGCGCAGCAGACGCTGGTGCTCAACCGCCTGCGCGGTCGCATCCGCCTGCAGGCCGACGGCCAGATGAAGACCGGCCGCGACGTCGTCATCGGCGCGCTGCTGGGGGCAGATGAGTTTGGCTTCGCCACCGCACCGCTGGTGGCCGAAGGCTGCATCATGATGCGCAAGTGCCACCTCAACACCTGCCCGGTGGGCGTGGCCACGCAAGACCCCGTGCTGCGCGCCAAGTTCACCGGCAAGCCCGAGCACGTCATCAACTTCTTCTTCTTCGTCGCCGAGGAAGCGCGCCAGATCATGGCGCAGCTGGGTGTGCGCAAGTTCGATGAGCTGATTGGCCGCAGCGACTGGCTCGACACCAAGAAGGCCATCACACACTGGAAGGCCAAGGGCCTGGACTTCTCGCGCATCTTCTACCGCCCGCAACTGCCGGGCACCGTGCCGCGCCTGCACTCTGAGACGCAGGATCACGGCCTGGACCGTGCGCTCGACGTCAAGCTGATCGAGAAGTGCCTGCCCGCCTTCGAGAAGGGCGAGAAGGTGCAGTTCATGCAAGAGGTGACGAACGTTCGCCGCACCGTGGGCGCCATGCTCTCGGGCGAGCTGATCCGCCGCCGCCCCGAGGGCCTGCCTGACCAGACCATCTTCATCCAGATGGAAGGCACGGGTGGCCAAAGCTTCGGCGCCTTCCTGGCCCAGGGCATCACGTTCTACCTGATCGGCGACGCCAACGACTACACCGGCAAGGGTCTCTCCGGCGGCCGCGTCGTGGTGCGCCCCAGCATCGAGTTCCGCGGTGAAGCCACCAAGAACATCATCGTCGGCAACACCGTGCTCTACGGTGCCACGCGGGGTGAGGCCTTCTTCGCCGGCGTGGGTGGCGAGCGCTTCGCGGTGCGCCTCTCCGGCGCCAGCGCGGTCGTCGAAGGCACCGGTGACCATGGCTGCGAGTACATGACCGGCGGCACCGTGGCGGTGCTCGGCAAGACCGGCCGCAACTTCGCGGCCGGCATGAGTGGCGGCATCGCCTACGTCTATGACGAGGACGCGAGCTTTGCCAAGCGCTGCAACACCAGCATGGTCACGCTCGAAAAGCTGGTCTCCAGCGAAGAGCAGCAAGCCACGCTCGACCGCGCGCTGTGGCACCGCGCCAAGGTCGATGGCGAGCAGCAGACCGACGAGGCCATCCTCAAGAAGCTGATCGAAGACCACCATCGCTGGACGGGCAGCCAACGCGCCCGCTTCATCCTCGACAACTGGGCCGAGCAACGCGGCAAGTTCGTCAAGGTGTTCCCGAACGAGTACCGCCGCGCGCTCGGCGAGTTGAATGCGGCCAAGGCGGCTGCGCAAACCATCGCTCAGGCCAAGGCGCCTGCGGCTGCCAAGGTCTGAGGAGTCGACATGGGTAAGGTCACTGGTTTCCTCGAGTTCGAGCGCCTGGAAGAGGGCTATGCGCCCGTCGCCGAGCGAGTCAAGAACTACAAAGAGTTCGTCATCGGCTTGTCGCCCGAGCAGGCCAAGCAGCAAGGCGCGCGTTGCATGGACTGCGGCACGCCCTTCTGCAACAACGGCTGCCCGGTCAACAACGTCATCCCCGACTTCAACGACCTGGTCTACAAGGGCCGTGAAGTCGACTGGAAGAACGCCATCGCGGTGCTGCACAGCACCAACAACTTCCCGGAGTTCACCGGCCGCATCTGCCCGGCGCCTTGCGAGGCCGCCTGCACGATCAACGTCAATGGCGACGCTGTCGGCATCAAGTCCATCGAGCACGCCATCATTGACCGTGCCTGGGCCGAAGGCTGGGTCAAGCCTCAGCCCGCAGCCGTCAAGACCGGCAAAAAGGTCGCCGTCATCGGCGCCGGCCCAGCCGGCCTGGCTGCGGCCCAGCAACTCGCTCGTGCTGGTCACAGCGTCACGCTGTTCGAGAAGAACGACCGCGTCGGCGGCCTGCTGCGCTACGGCATCCCAGACTTCAAGCTCGACAAGGGCCTGATCGACCGCCGCGTCGAGCAGCTCAAGGCCGAGGGCGTCGAGATCCGCACCGGCGTGCTGGTGGGCAGCATGCCCGAGGGTTCCAAGGTCACCAATTGGGCCAAGGAAACCGTTTCGGCCGACGAGCTCAAGAGCCAGTTCGACGCCGTGCTGCTGACCGGCGGCGCCGAGCAATCGCGCGACCTGCCCGTGCCCGGGCGTGACCTCGCGGGCGTGCACTTCGCGATGGAGTTCCTGCCCCAGCAGAACAAGGTCAATGCGGGCGACAAGCTCAAGAACCAGATCCGCGCCGATGGCAAGCACGTCATCGTCATCGGCGGCGGCGACACCGGCTCCGACTGCGTCGGCACCAGCAACCGCCATGGCGCCAAGAGCGTCATCCAGTTCGAGCTGATGCCCCAGCCGCCCGAGAAGGAAGACAAGCCCATGGTCTGGCCCTACTGGCCGATCAAGCTGCGTACCTCGTCCAGCCACGACGAAGGCTGCGAGCGCGAGTTCGCCATCGCCACCAAGGAATTCATCGGCGAGAAGGGCAAGCTCACCGGCGTCAAGACCGTCCGCCTCAAGTGGGAAGCCGGCAAGATGACCGAAGTCGAAGGCAGTGAGCAGATCCTCAAGGCCGACCTGGCCCTGCTGGCCATGGGCTTCGTGTCACCCGTCGCCACCGTGCTCGAAGCCTTCGGCATCGAGAAGGACCCACGCGGCAACGGCAAGGCCAGCACCGAGGGCGCGAACGCCTACAAGACCAATGTCGACAAGGTCTTCGCCGCCGGCGACATGCGCCGCGGCCAAAGCCTGGTGGTTTGGGCCATCCGTGAAGGCCGCCAGGCGGCGAGGGCGGTGGATGAGTACCTGATGGGGGCGTCGGATTTGCCGCGCTGAGTGATGTGCCTGCGGGAGTCGGATCTTGCGGCGCCCGACGCCTTGGGCGTGCTTCAGCGTTGAGCGATGTCACGTGCCAGAGAAGCTGGCTGGGCGGCGCAGTTGGCCGTGTCGCGTACTCGACCGGGCAGCCAACGCAGTTGCACGCTTTGTGCACCTTCGGCATAGCGGGCGAGCAAGCAGTAGCGTTCTTTGCCGCCGTGCCCGTTTTCCTGCAGGCGCTGCGACATCAGGAACAGTTGTAGCGATTTTCCAAAGGCCGGCGGATACGTGCCGGGCACCAATTGGATGACCTCCGTGGCGCCGTCGATAGACAGCTCGACCAGTGCGCGCAGTTCTAGCCCGCCTTCGGGTAGCGCCGCGTCAGGCATGCCGAGCTGCATGATCGAATTCGCGTCCAGACTTGGAGGTCGTTGAGGCCCGGGCCGGGCCCCGGTCCCAGCTGGAGTCGCCGAGGCAATCTCCTGACTAAGTGGCGCCGGCGTTGATCGTGTTGGCGCAGGCGTCGCGGGCGCAAGCTCGGGCGTCACTGCGGTCATGCGGACCAACAGGGCTGCGCCTGCACCATGGACTCCTTGCTCGTGGGAGCCATGAACCAGGGTCTGCCATGTCGGCAGGATAAAAGCGAAGCCGTGCGCCGCCAGAGCCAGCCCCGTACATGTGGCGAGTCCCAGGCGGCGGTCTAGCTCAATCACTGCACGAAGTCGCGCCAGACGATGCTCTTGGTGCGGTCTGGTTCGCCACCTTGGGGCGTCGGTGGGGTTTTGGTCGTGTCATTGGACAAACGGGTGATGCTGACCATCAGACCGTTTGGCAACTTCACGATCGAGGGCCGCGTGGCGATGGCAGGGCCCAGCGGCACACTGACCACGCCCTTGGCTGTCGAGACGGACGCCCCCGTCTTGTAGTCCAGATAGTTGGCCCAACTGCTGCCGCCGACCGTGCAGACATCGCCAACATTCACGACATTGGAGTTGACCACCAGCGTTCCCAGGGCGAGCTGCGGGTCGGCGTTGACGCGTTCCCGCGTCGCGGGCAGGTCCACGTACCAGCCGCCGTCGGTCTCCAGGTTCACCGGGTTAGGGGCAGCGACATTGCGGGTGACCACGCCTTCAGCGCATGCAGCAGAGCCCTTGGGGCAAGTCCCCAGCGCTAGAGTCTGCTGCACGAACTTGTTGATAGGCGTTCTCGGATTGCCCCAGCCGGTGTCCTCGAGCTTGTCTTTGATGCCGTAGATCGACTGGGCGCTATCGTCGGTCAGGTCCGGGTAGCCCATGTAGCGGCCGGTCCCAACGTACACCATCACCTTGTTGCCAACCAAGGCAAGCTCGGGACGTGACGTGACGGGCTGGGCGACGCCTGTTGCAGACTTGAGCGTCGCGAGCAGCGTGGCTTCGTAGCCGCTGGCGCCGACGGTGTCGCTCACATCAAAGCGCCAGACGTTGCCAAGGTTGTCACCACCATAGACACGCAGCACGGTGTTGTCGTGATTGCCATCGTCGACCCAGCCACGGATATGACCAAGGCCGGCAGGTGTCGTGGTGTCACCGGCTGACGTGGTGATGGTGCGGATCTCAGCGCCGTCGGAGATGCGGCGGATGAAGAGTCGGGCCTTGCCATCGCCAGGGCTGACGTTGTTGTAGCCCGAGGGAAGGAACACTGCCCAGGTGCCATCAGGCAACTTACCGATCTCTGGCCTGCCAAAGGTGTAGCCGAGGTTGTTGTCGGTGAACTCCCACAGCCCTTTGGGGTTGTCTGGTTCGGTCACATCGAGGGCAAAGTACGCACGGCCTCCTGCGCCGAGGCCGCCAATCAGAACCGTGCGCCATTGGCCGTTGATGAAGACGTCCTGAGTGGTGGCGGTGCCGTCTACGAAATACTGATGGTTGGTGCCGTATTGCTTGTCAGCCAGCTTGTAGAGGTTGGGGATCACTGCAGACGGGATGTAGGCCCAAGCCTCTTGGCCGTCGTCGGAGCGGAAGGCGTGCAACATGCCATCGTTGGCGCCTACATAGATCATGCCCTTCCGAGTGGCCGTGGTCTTCTTGAAGGCGTCGTAGCCGGAGTCCACGAAATCGAGTTGCGATGTCGAGACGTAGACCGCTTCACTGCCGACGATGTCGCCGAGCACTGAGGTGCGCTGGCGGAAGTACTTCTTCGGGTCGTCCAACGGTCCTTCGTTGCTGCGATCGCCGAGGATGAAGTCAAAGACCTTGCGACCTGATGCGGCCGTCTGGTCCGCTGTTTCGAGGCAGAAGGAGCTGCCCCCGCAGAACTGCGTCAATTGACGCGGCGTGGTGGCAGGTGCGACGGCGATCGTGAAGTAGCCCTGCTCGGCGGCGCTGAGATTGGACCAAGTGAACTCGCGCAGTTTGCTGCTCTCACCGGACGAGAAGCCGTAGATCTTGCGCGAGGTGTTTGCATCAAGCAATGAGCGCGCGGACCAGTCAACCTTGGGCTCAACCGCACCGGTATTGACGTTGATCTTCTGGGAGGCGATGTCCCCCCACCATTCCACCGAGCGGAAATTGGAGACGAAGATTTTGTTGTCACTTGCCGTGACGTTGGGATTGGAGGTGCTTGCGGCAGCCGCCGCGCCGATGGTGCCCTCCAGCGACGCCAAGGCGGCGGTGATGCCCTTTTGCAGGTCATCCGGGCTGGTGGCGCTGTAGTAGGTGCCGCCTCCATTGACAGCTGCATGCCACAGGTCGTCGATGGCGGTGAGCGTGTTGCTCACAGGCACTGGCCAATTGCAGCTGCCACTGCTTTGCCACGAGCAGACGCCGGCGCTGGGATCCGCCGCGACCCCGTTCTTCACCGCAAGATAGTCGCCGCTCGCAGCCGACAGGTAGTTCGGCGAGAACTGCATGTAACCCGACGCGCCCAAGCCTAGCGTAAAGGTGCCCATGACCTGCATCTTGAAGGTGTCGGTGTCGTTGCCGCAGACGTCTGCGCCGCTGCCGCTGCCACTGGTGCAGGCCGCTGATCCCGAGGTGCCCGTTCTCAGATCAGTGGTGAAGTAGTAGTAGGCGGTGTCCGCAAGGGTGTTGCCCGTAGCGGTGCCGTCGAGCTTGGGGCGAGAGACACTCGCGGCGCTGTCTTGATCGCCGATGTCTGTTCCGTCCAGCTTCTTGGGGTTGGAGCTTTCGTTCCAAAAGCCGTCCGTTGAGAGGATGGTGTAGTTCTTCTGGCAGGAGTACTGGATCGGATCCTTGACCGAGCTGCCATTCAGGTTGCTGCCGTTGAGCTTGCCTCCGTAAAGGCGTCCGGCAGTAGCAAGAGCTCTGCGGAGCGGGGTTGAATTGTTGGGCCGTGCTGACGTGAGCTTGGTGAACCAGTTGGTGCGCTGCGTCGACTCGAAGGTGTCCAGGTTCAGGTAATCCGAGCCGGTGTTGTTATTGATGCTCAAGTACCCCAGCCGGCGATTGCTGCCAAGCTGCCCGAATGCCAAGGCTGCAGAACTCTTCATGGCCTGCATGCGCGTGTGGTAGTAGGCCCACCAATTCGCGAAATTGGTCATTTCCTCGTCATAGGTGCAGCCGCTGCCCGAACTCGTGCAATCGGTGCGAGCCGTCGACTTCGGGTAGGAGCTGCGCGAAGGCACGATATCGACGCGTTCGAATCGGCCGGGAAAGCTGCCTGCGGTTCCGGTAACTGCGGCGGTGTAGCCGGAGAAGGAGCCTGGCGCAGTCGGGGAAAAATTGCAGGTTGACGAATTGGTTTTTGCCAATGCCGCGGACGCCGTGTAATTGCCTAGTGACAGTGGTGCCGTGATCGTTACCTTGGAGCCACTCAAGGAGGCGGAGAACTTCGTCGTTGCCTTTTTGGCTTCAATGTTGGCAACGATGGCGCTGGCTAGCGTTGACGCACTGTCGGTATCCGCAGTCGAGACGCCACCGAAAAGATCGGTCCCGCCCACGATCAACGACTTGACGCCGACCTTTTTGGATGACCAACCGCCGCAACTGCTAACCGACACCGTAAACGACAGTGTGGCGGCCTTTTCAGCATTGCCAACGGTGCCCGCCGCAAAGAACTTGGTGGGGTACCTGGCGTGCGGGAAAGTGCCGCTGCGCACCGCTTGGCAGGAATTGGCTGCGGGAGTGGACGCGCGGGCGTTGGCGTCGGAATTGCACCAGCGCAGCTTGGCTGGATAAGGGCGGCTCGCGTCGGGCGTGGTGCTGCAATCTCTCAGGCTCTCGGTAGTGCAGTACTCCGCCGCCACGATGTTGTAGTAGTGTGGTCCCAAGTCCTTAGCGGTTGCGGTTTTGGTTGCCGCGTCGGGTGCGCCCTTGGCGAAGAAGGCCGTGCCGGTGGCCACCGTGGCGTGATAAACGGTGTAGTCGGCGCCCTCGACATTTCCGGGCAGGACGTAGTTGTCATTGCGCAGGCATGTGGTGAAGTTGGCGTCCGTGCACCACTCCATGTCCGGGAACTGCGTCAACAGGTTGATGCTGCCAGTGTTCTGGATGTTGTAGGCGTCGTTCTTGACCGATTTCCAGTCGGACGTGTTGGCCTTGTTCTGTTCGGGCCAAGAGGTCCCGTCCCACTTCACTGGTGGCGTGTAACGCACGGCCGGGTTGTAGGCCATGCCATTGAAGCCTGCTGCGAGGAAAGGCGGGTGGGCTCGCAGACTGAAAGGCGCGCTACCTGTCCAGCACGCATTCGAGTTGTTGCCGCCATGACAGCAGGGGTTTGAGAAATTGCCGCTGTTGGAGGCGTTCGCACCACCGCTGCGGCAGAGTGCCGGGTCGGGGCTGCCGTCACCGTTGATGTGGTCGGGCAGGAAGTCCAGGCCCATCGATCCCGAGTCGTCTAGGACGAAAAGCAGGTTTGCTTTTGCTTGGTCAGGATTGGCAACCACCAAGGGTGAGTTGGAGATCGTGGTGGGCGCAGCGTAAGCGACTCCGGCGAGCAGCAGCGACGATGCAAGGCGCAACCAGGTGTTGAGCGAAAAGCGATGAGTCATAGCAGCCTCTTCGATCAGAAGGAGACGATGGCTTGGACCAAGCCACTGGTGTTGCGGGGGCCGGCCACGCGCACGGTGACGCGGTAGAAAACCGCGTCAGGTGGCTGGATCATTCCAGTGGGCATCGGCGCACCCTTGCTGGCGCCAACGGCACGCGTGACCTTGCCTTTTTGCACAAACGGCATCTCGCAGCGCGCCATGGCGGGGGTCCCTGGTTCCATGCAAAGACGGTGAATGACGTAGCTGACGGTGTTGCCGGCGGCATCGGCCGGGAGCGTGTTCACCTGGCCCAGGGCGGCCATGGCAGGCCACTTGGTTTCCCAAGTCTGACCGTTGACAGGGTCGTCGCGGTACGCGACATAGGCGATGGGGCTGGCCGCGTCGATCTTGACGTCGGCATCCAGCCGGTTGGCACTGCCTCCGTAGCCGTCCTGCTCTCGAGATCGCTGCTCCAACCAGGCCACGGCGCGCTGGATGCCTACGTCGGCAGACTGCAATGCAGCTTGCTGGAACGCCAGGTTGCCAGCTACGCGATTGCTTCCGGTGACGCTACGCATCAGGCCAATCGCAGCCAGTGTCATCGCGGCCAATACGATCAGCGCCATGATGAGCACGAGACCGTGCTGGCGTTGAGCGGGCAGTGGGGCATGCGTAGACATAGAACTTGTCCTGCAGCGGTTAGCAAGGGCTGAGCCCAGTAGCCGCGTAGTACGGATTGACGTTGACGATGTTGCGCAAGGGCAGCGTCGCTTCAAGCGTTCGGTACCGGTAGTGTTTCCAGTCATTGGCGAGCGTGATTGGCGCGCCGCCAGTTCCGGCCCACGTGGGCGCCGCAAGCGTCACCTCTTCGGAGCTGTACTGGCTGTTGCGTGCCACCATGGCAAGGCGTAGGCCGGAAACTCCATGCCATGCCAGGCACGTGCCCGGCGTCGACTGGTCGAAGCCGCCCGCCGCTTGCACATATTGGGCGCGCAGGCTGACGATGCCATCCGCAACTTCAACCCAGTTGGCAGGATCGGCGCTACCGCAGTTCTGGGTAAGCATGTCGCATAGCGTCAGGCTGCCATTGCGAACCGCGTAGGCCACGATGCGCGGGCTTGGCCCCAAGTTGAAAAGCCCGCCGTTGTCCAGCCCGGCCGCAGCTTTGTTCAAGGTGATGTCGACGCCCACCGGATTTGCGGTAGTGATTGACAACTGCAAGTTGCAGGGCGTGGCGCGCACTTGAGGCACCGCAACGATGTAATCGCCGCCCCGCGTGCCTGCGACGGCCTTCACCGAGAAACTGGTGCCCGCCTGTGTCACGATGGGAATGCCCTCGGCGGCCCCTTGTGCCGACCCATACACCAGGAGCAAGGTGTCGGTGTTGGCATCGCCCACTGCCACGGAGGCGTCATTGATGATGACGGGCGCGAGGTTAGAAAGCGTGCGTCCGACGCCAAGATCGAGTGAGCAGGCCAACAAGCTGGCATTGACTACCCCAAGGCCCGACTGGCGAATCTCTCTTTGCAGTTGCGCTAACGCGATGGCCGAGGTGGTCTGAGCGTCGTCGCCCCCGGTAGTGCTGCGGCGGTGGCCTTCCGTCATGCGGAACACCTGCATGATGACGATGACAGCCACCATCGCCACGACGATGCCCACCATCAACTCGACGAGACTGAAACCCGCAGAGCGGCGGTAGGGCTTCATTCGCGGAACTCCGTGGTGGCGACATATTGGCGTGGCGGGTCGCCGGCTGCGTCTGAGCTTGGTTTCCAGCGCAAGGTCACAGTCACTTGCGCAGTTGGCAGCAGGCCTGTCGCTGGTGCCGAGGCGCCATTCACGATGGCGTTAAGCGGCGCGACGCTAGTGATCACCACGTCTTGCGCCAGGGCGCTTGCCCCCGGCAGTGTGTTCGCCACGCGGGCCTTCCAGGCCAGGTAAGAAGGGCCGCCGGCGACACTGCCGAATTCTGCGGACAGGGCTGCGGGCGCGCGACTCGCGGCGACCCACATTTGCCCAGTGAGGTCGTTGGCGAGCAACATGGCCTCCGTGCGGTAGCGCGATTGGGTCGACTGCTGCATGGAGCTGGCTTGCAAGCCCACCAGCCCTAGTACGCCGACTGAGAACACGAGCAAAGCTATCAATACTTCCAGCAGCATCACGCCGTGCTGTGGCCGGGAGGAGCGGTGATTGAGCTTCATTCGCAGGCCGCCGGCTCGCCCGATGCGAGGGTGGGGTTGCACATGCGGACCTGGCCGCCTGGCGAGATCGCCAACCGCAGGCATGTCACGCGGCCACCTGCGTTGATGGCGCACTGCGAGGGATCCGCTGTGGTGATTTCGATATTGATCGTTCCGGCGGGCATGGGCACAACGCGACCCAGGCCACTGAACACGATGCTGGGCTGATCCGCACTGACAGCGGTACCGGCTCCCGTTTCCGTCCCGGAGCGGACCTGCAGGATGCTCGGAGCGATCGTGTCTGACGGAGTCGCATTGCACCGGCCTTCGACGCTGTCGGTAGCCGGATCGGCGTCCACCGCATCCACTACCCAGGCCGTGCCCGTCACGGAGAGCGCGCAGGTTGCATCAATGGAGGTTGTGAGCTGAAAGCGAACCTGGCCGTTGCGCGCGGCGGCCTCGCTCTTGGCGTACTGCAGACCTGCCAGCATCGACTCCGCCTGCGCACGCACGCGGGCCCCTTGGTTCCAGGCCGTGAAGCTGGGCATGGCCATGGCAAGCAGCCCTGCCATGATGACCATCGCCACCAAGGCTTCGATCAACGTGACGCCTCGGGTTAGCACACGCCGCCCTTTTTGATGATCCAGCAGGTGGCGGACGTGGTCCAGCCGCTGGGGACGGCCGAGGTGGCCTTGGCGCCGGCTTGCGTCACCGTGTAGGTGAAGCCGGCCATGGCATCCTTGCCCACCGCTCGCAGCGTGTAGGCCGTGGCCGACGATGCGGAGCAAGAGAAGGTGAAGTACTTGCTGGTGGCGCTGTCCGTCGCGCAGGCGGGGGCGCCGACGTAGGTGCGGTTGTCCTGGAAGTACTGCTCTGCCTGCACCTGCAGCGTAGCGAGGCGCGAGGTGGCCTCGGGGATGCGGCCACGGGTCACGTAGTCGCGATACTGCGGCAAAGCCACGGCAGCCAGGATGGCGACCACGGCCACGGTGATCATCACTTCGATCAGGGTGAAACCACGTGGGATCGGGCGGGCGGTGTTCATCGCAGGGCACTCGGTCGAGGGGGTGACCTCATTGTGTGAGTTGTGCTTGAGCCAAGCGAACCGCCTGTCGTGAAGCAATTCGCGCTGATCGGCCGTGGATCGCGATTCGTGAACTGGCGCACGAATTGGCTGGGGTCAGATCGTTTCGGCCGGTGTGGCGCTGCAACGGCTTGTGACGGAGCCGTCGATGTGCCGTGCAAGCCCAAGCCCAGGGCAGCCGTGACTTTCGTGGGGCCTAGTGTTTCCACCTATCATTGCGCCCCTTCCCGACTGATTCCTTCTGGCACACCGCTTGAGTGCTTCTGATTCCGCCCTGATCGAGTTGCGTGACGTGAGCTTCGGCTACGACGCCAGCCGCACGATCCTCTCCCACATCTCGCTGAACTTTCCCCGAGGCAAGGTCACGGCCATCCTGGGGGGGTCGGGCTGTGGGAAAACGACGCTGCTGCGCCTGATCGCCGGCGTCTACGCGGCCACCGAGGGCGAGGTCATCTTTGATGGTGAGCGCATCAATGCTCGTGACCGGGAGCAGCTGTTCCGGCTGCGTCGCCGGCTGGGGATGCTGTATCAGTTTGGTGCGCTGTTCACCGACCTGTCGGTGTTCGAGAACGTCGCCTTTCCGCTTCGGGAGCACAGCCAGTTGCCCGAGCAGATGATTCGGGACATCGTGCTGATGAAGCTCAATGCCGTGGGCTTGCGCGGGGCGCGAGACCTGCTGCCCTCCGAGATCTCGGGCGGCATGGCGCGCCGGGTCGCGCTGGCGCGAGCCATCGCACTGGACCCCGAGCTGGTGATGTATGACGAGCCCTTCGCGGGGCTCGACCTGATCAGCATGGGCGTGGCGGCCAAGTTGATCCGGACGCTGAATGACGCGACCGGGGCGACGTCGCTGGTGGTGAGCCACGACGTGCCGGAGTGCATGGCGATTTCCGACCACGTGATCCTGATGGCGACCGGCGGCCGTGTGGTGGCTCAAGGCACACCAGCGGAGCTGATGGCCTCGACCGACCCGGAAGTGCGTCAATTCGTGCGTGGCGAGCCGGACGGTCCAGTCAAGTTCCATTACCCGGCGGCTGACATGGATGTGGATTTCGGGGTGACGGCATGACCGCCGTGTTGCAGCGCCTGGGCTTCATCGCGCTGGACCAGTTGCGCGGCTGGGGTCATGCGGCGCTCTTCGTGCTTGACCTCATCAAGGCCTTGCCGGCGGCGCTGCGGCGCTTTGGCTTGGTGGTGGCGCAGATTCATGCCATTGGCAACCGCTCGCTGGTGATCATCATGGCCTCGGGCCTGGCCGTGGGCTTCGTGCTGGCGCTGCAGATGTACTACGCGCTGGTCACCTACGGCGCGGCCGAGAGCCTGGGGCTGATCGTCAACCTGGCCCTGGTGCGCGAACTCGGTCCGGTCGTGACAGGTCTGCTGTTCGCCGGTCGGGCCGGTACGTCGCTGACGGCCGAGATCGGCCTGATGAAGGCCGGCGAGCAACTGGCCGCCATGGAGATGATGGCGGTGGACACCAAGGCCCGCGTGCTGGCGCCGCGGCTGCTGGGTGGGCTGGTCTCAATGCCCCTGCTGGCGGTGTTGTTCTCCGCCGTTGGCATCCTTGGCGCCTATGTGGTGGCGGTGCTGCTGATTGGCGTGGACGCCGGCAACTTCTGGTCGATCATGCAGACGCGTGTGGATGTATGGCGCGATGTGGGCAACGGGCTGGTCAAGGCCAGCGTGTTCGGCCTGCTGTGCACGCTGGTGGCGCTCTACCAGGGCCATGAAACCGACGCCACGCCCGAGGGCGTGGCCTATGCGACCACCCGCACGGTGGTCATTTCTTCCCTTTGGGTGCTGGGCATGGACTTTGTGCTCACGGCCCTGATGTTCTCGACGCCCTGATCGGGCAGCGGAGTTCTTGCTGTGGCCAAGAAAAGTATTGAGGTGATGGTCGGTCTGTTCGTGCTGCTGGGCATGCTGGGCCTGGTGTTCCTGGCGCTCAAGGCAGCCAACCTGGGCGGCGCGGGCGGCGGCGACACCTACACCCTCCAAGCGCGCTTTGACAACATTGGCGGGCTCAAGGCGCGCGCGCCGGTGCGCACGGCCGGTGTCACCATCGGCCGGGTCAGCACCATCACCCTTGACCCCAAGACCTATCAGGGCCTGGTGCTCATGGAGATCCAGAAGGGCTTCGAGTTCCCCAAGGACACCTCCGCCAAGATCCTGACGGCGGGCCTGCTGGGCGACCAGTACATCGGCCTCGAAGCCGGCGCCGACGAGAAGAACCTGGCGGCCGGTGACACCATCCGTCAGACCCAGAGTGCCGTGGTGCTGGAGAGCCTGATCGGCCAGTTCTTGAACAGCAAGGCCTCGGACCTGGGCAGTGCTCAGCCGGCTTCGGGGAGCGTTAAGTGAGTTTTTCGCGCGCCATTGCTCGCATGGTGCTGCTGCTGGCACTGGCCGTGGCCATGGCCGGCTGCCAGACCGTGCAGCGCGTGGGCAACAAGCTGCAGGGGGCGGTGGACAAGGTCTTGGGCTCCAAGGGCGACCGGCTCGACCCCTGGGAGTCCTGGAACCGCAAGGTCTTCGCCTTCAACGAGAAGCTGGACGAGGCCGTGCTCAAGCCCGTGGCCCGGGCCTATGTGGCGGTCGTGCCGTCGCCCGTTCGCACGGGCGTGGGCAACTTCATCGGCAACATCCAGGACGCTTGGTCGGCCGTGAACCTCTTCCTTCAAGGGCGCTTCAAGGCCGGCGCTGAACAGACCATGCGGGTCGCCATCAACACCGGCCTGGGCCTGGCGGGGGTGCTCGACATCGCCAGCGATGCGGGGCTGGACAAGAACACCCAAGACCTGGGCAAGACCCTGGGCAAATGGGGCGTGGGCACCGGTGCCTATGTCGTGTGGCCGGTGCTTGGGCCCTCGTCGCTGCGGGACTCCTTGGCCTTGCCTATCGACATGCGGGTCTCTGCGCCCGTCGTGTTTGACGACGGTTCCGCCAAGACGGCGATCGGCGTGCTGGGCGTGGTGAACGCGCGCGCCAGCTTGCTCAAGGCTGGCGAGTTGGTGGACGGCATTGCTCTCGACAAATACGTCTTCTACCGTGACGCTTACTTGCAGCGCCGCGGCCACTTCGACGACGACGATGAGGTGGAGCTCCTGGTGCCCGAAGCGACTGAGCCAGCCAAACCGTCCGACAAAGCCGATCCCGCCAAGAGCGAAGGCCCGCAGGTGCGCAAGCCCGCCGAACCCGCCCCCAACACCCGCCGGTGAACCAAACGGGCCCCTGAAGCGTTGCCACCCTCAGAATCCTGGACCCAGGGGCTCGTGCAGAGCCTTGATGCCGAAAGACTGACGACATGAACCTTCTGACCATCGCCCGCCGCACCTTGGCCTTGTTGGGCCTCAGCCTCGCGCTGTCTGCCCACGCCGCCGATGCCAGCGCGCCCGACACCCTGATCCGCCAGCTCTCCATCGAGACCATCGAAGCCGTCAAGGCCGACAAGGCCATCCAGGCCGGCGACGTGTCCAAGATCGTGGCCCTGGTCGAGTCCAAGATCCTGCCGCATGTGGATTTCCAGCGCATGACGGCCTCCGCCGTTGGCCGTTTCTGGCGCCAAGCCACACCCGAGCAGCAGACGCGCCTGCAGGCCGAGTTCAAGACCCTGCTGATGCGCACCTATGCCGGCGCGCTGAGCCAGGTGAAGGACCAAAGCATCGGCATGAAGCCGCTGCGCGCCCAGCCGGGTGACCCGGAAGTGGTCGTGCGCACGGAGATTCGCGGCAAGGGCGATCCGGTGCAACTCGACTACCGTCTGGCCAAGATGGGCGATGTCTGGAAGATCTACGACGTCAATGTGCTGGGCATCTGGCTGGGTGACCAGTACCGCAACAGCTTCGCGCAGGAAATTGGCGTCAATGGCATCGATGGCTTGATCAAGAGCCTGGCTGAGAAGAACGCCAAGGCCGCCGGCGGCAAGGCCTGACGCGGTGGCCAGCCTTCAGTTGCCCGCGCAGCTCGGTTTTGCCGAGGCGGCATCGGCCTGGGCGCAGTTGGAGCCAGCGCTGCGCGCCGAGGCGCTGCAGGTGCGCAGCGGCGCAGGGCGCGAGCTGCGTCTCTCGGCCGCCCAGCTCAAGGCCTTCGACAGCGCCACGCTCAGCGTGCTGCTGGGCTGCGCGCGCCTCGCCGCCGAGCATGGTCTGCGCTTGGTGGTGAGCCATGCGCCGGAGCAGCTGCGCGCACTGGCCGGCGTGTACGGCCTGACCGAACTGATCTGGCCGACCGAACCCACGCCCGCCTGAGCCCGACCCTCGGGATGTTCAGGACGCGTAGCGCTTGGTCCGCAGGTTCTTCTTGATGTCCTGCAACATCGGGCGCAGCCCGGGACCCAGCTTGAGCGCGAGGCCGGTGGTCAGGATGTCCACCACCATCAGGTGCAGCAGGCGCGACACCATGGGGCTGTAGCGGTCGAAATCCTCGGGGTGGTCCACCGCCAGCAGGACCTGGTTCGGGCCCGAGGCCATCTGCGCCAGCGGTGAGGCGCTGGCCGTCACGATGATGATGGTGGCGCCTTTGCGGCGCGCGATGTCGGCGGTGTCGATCAGATCGCGGCTGCGGCCCGAGTTGCTGAAGATCACCGCGCAGTCACCGCCTTGCAGCATGGTCGCGCTCATCAATTGCACATGGCCGTCGCTGCTGGCAGCGGTGTTGACGCCGAGGCGGAAGAACTTGTGCTGTGCGTCCTGCGCGACGATGCCCGAGTTGCCAACGCCGAAGAACTCGATGCGCCGACCATGCTTGGCGGCATCCACGAGTGCAGCGATGGCGCGCTCAAAGGCGTGGCTGGCGGCATCGTTGCGGTAGTGGAGCAGGGCACTGATGGCGTTGTCCACGACCTTGACGATCAGGTCGCCGGGCTTGTCGTCTTCCTCGACCGCGCGGTGCACGAAGGGCACGCCCTCATTCACGCTGCCCGCGAGCTTGAGCTTGAAGTCGGCCAGGCCGTCGTAGCCCACGCTGCGGCAAAAGCGCACCACGGTGGGCTTGCTCACATGGGCGCGGTCGGCCAGCTCGCTCACGGGAAGGCTGGCGAAGCTGCGCGCGTCCGCGAGCAGCAGTTTGGCCACGCGCTGTTCAGCGGGCGGCAGGGCGGGCAGGGCGGCCTTGACGCGCTCCAGGATGCTCATGTTCTCAAGTCCTCGTGTTGGCGAGAGGGGGCCATGGCCTGGCCCTGGGCGCGGGGCGCTGCCCCGCTGAAAGGATCATCAGGATTCTTCGACCCAGCTGAAGCCGTCGCGCGCCACCAGGGCGCTGGCGGCAGCCGGGCCCCAGCTGCCAGCGGCATAGGGGCGTGGGCCACTGGTATCTGCGGCCCAGGCGGCGAGGATGGGCTCGACCCAGCGCCAGGCTTGCTCCTGCTCGTCACTGCGGACGAAGAGGTTCAGGCGGCCAGCGATCGCGTCCAGCAGCAGGCGCTCGTAGGCGCCGACCCGGTTGGTGGCAAAGGCCTTGTCGAAGTCAAGGTCCAGTGAGACGGGTGTGAGCTGCTCGCCCTGGCCCGTGCCCTTGTGGGCCATCAGTTGCAGCTCCAGGCCGTCCTCGGGTTGCAGCTTGATGACGAGGCGGTTGGGGTGGTAAGTGCCCGGGAAGATCTTGTGCGGCACGTCGCGGAAGTTGACGACGATCTGCGCGTCACGCTCGGCCAGGCGCTTGCCGGTGCGCAGGTAGAAGGGCACGCCCGCCCAGCGCCAGTTGTCGACCTCGGTGCGCAGGGCCACAAAGGTTTCGCACTGGCTGCCTGCCGGCACCTTCACCTCTTCCAGGTAGCCGGGGACGGCCGCGCCCTCGACATTGCCGGCACGGTACTGGCCGCGCACCACATCGCGCGTGACCGATTCGGCCGTGAAGGGCTTGAGCGAGCGCAGCACCTTGAGCTTCTCGTCGCGGATGGCATCGGCGTCGTTGCTGGACGGCGGCTCCATCGCGATCATGGTCAGCAATTGCAGCGCATGGTTTTGGATCATGTCGCGCAGCGCGCCGGTGCCGTCGTAGAAGCCGCCACGCGTGCCCACGCCCAGGCGCTCGGCCAGGGTGATCTGGATGTTGGCGATGGACTCGCGGCGCCACAGTGGCTCAAAGAGGGCGTTGCCAAACCGCAGTGCCATCAGGTTCTGCACCGAGGGCTTGCCGAGGTAGTGGTCGATGCGGAAGGCCTGCTTCTCGGCGAAGACCTTGCGCACGACCTGATTGATGGCCTGCGCGCTGGCTAGGTCGTGGCCCAGCGGCTTTTCCAGCACGACGCGGATGCGGTCGTGGTTCAGCCCGGCGGCACCAAGCTGCTCGCAAATCTGGGTGAACAGGTGCGGGCTGGTGGCGAGGTAGAGCACGACAGTGTCAGCATTGCGCTCTTCGAGCCAGGTCTTCAGGCCCGCGTAGTGCTCGGGCTGGGAGAGGTCCATTCGCCGGTAGTGCACCAGCTGTGCGAACTGCTCGAACTCTTCTTCCGTCGGCCGCTTGGCGCCGTCCACCTCGCGGAAGCGCTCCTTCAGCCAGTCGCGGTAGCGCTGGTCGGACTGATCGTCACGAGCCACCGCCAGAATCCGGCCACCCGGGGGCAACTTGCCGTGCCGGAAAGCCTGGAACAGCGCAGGCATCAGCTTGCGCCAGGTCAGGTCGCCGGTACCACCGAAGAACACCAGATCGAAGGACATGGGAACTACCTCTTCGCCTCACCGCGCGCGGCGGGCGTCCGTTGTGTAACAAAGTTTCGTGAAATATCATGCACCGGTTTCTTCTCCCGGTCAATTCCAGCCGTTCCATGACCCAGCTAGATCAACTCAAGTCTTACACCACCGTCGTCGCTGACACCGGCAATTTTTTGCAGCTTGCCCAGTTCGCGCCGCGCGATGCAACGACCAACCCGTCGCTGATCCTGAAGGCGGTGCTGTCGCCAGACTATGCGCCGCTGCTGCAGGGAACGGTGGCGGCGCACCGAGGCAAGCCGCTGGATGAAATCGTCGACCAGGTGCTGGTGCGTTTTGGCTTGGAAATCCTGAAGGTCGTACCGGGGCGGGTGTCGACCGAGGTCGATGCGCGATTGAGCTTTGACCGCACCGCCAGCATCGCGCGGGCGCGCCGCCTGATGGCGCTTTACGAAGACGCCGGCATCCCGCGCGAGCGCGTGCTGATCAAGTTGGCCGCTACCTGGGAGGGCATCCAGGCGGCTGCCGAGCTGGAGCGCGAGGGCGTCCATTGCAACCTCACCCTGTTGTTCTCCTTTGCACAGGCGGTCGCCTGCGGCGAGGCCAAGGTTCAGCTGATCTCTCCCTTCGTCGGGCGCATCTACGACTGGTATAAGAAGTCAGCCGGCGCCGCGTGGGACGAGGCGGCCAACGCAGGCCTCAACGATCCGGGCGTGAAGTCCGTGACCCGCATCTACGCCTACTACAAGCAGCATGGCATCGCCACCGAGGTGATGGGCGCGAGCTTCCGCAACGTCGGCCAGATCCGCGCGCTGGCGGGCTGTGACCTGCTCACCATCAGCCCGGACTTGCTCGCACAGTTGCAGGCTGACGAATCACCGCTGGCTCGGGTTCTGGACCCTGCACAAGTGCCGACAATCGCCAAGCTCAGCCTCGACGAAGCGGCCTTCCGCTTTCTCCACAACGAGGACGCCATGGCCTCCGACAAGTTGTCCGAAGGCATCCGCCTTTTTGCAGCCGACGCCGTGAAACTCGATCAGATGATTCAACAAGCATGAAGCGTTGCGACCACAGTCCCGTCTGGGCCGAACTGAAGGCCCATTTCGCCAGCCAGGGGCAGGCGTTCGACATCCGCGAGGCTTTTGCGGCCGACGCGGGGCGCTTCCAGGCGCTGTCTTTCGAGGCGCCTGAGGTCTTTGCTGACCTGTCGAAGAACCGCATCGACGGCACCAGCCTGGCGCTGTTGCTCAAGCTGGCCCAGGACTGTGGCATCGAGGCGCAGCGCGACGCCTTGCTGGCGGGTGAGCCCGTCAACCACACCGAAGGCCGCGCCGTATTGCACACCGCGCTGCGGGCACCCAAGGGCGCCGCCAGCCCCTTCAATGCCGACGTGCATGCCTCGCTCGACGCCATGCTGGCCTTTGCCGAAGGCGTGCGTGGCGGTGCGCGCGGTGAGATCACCGACGTGGTCCACATCGGCATTGGCGGCAGTGACCTGGGGCCGGCCATGGTCGTGCAGGCACTGCAGGCATTTGGCAAGCCGGGCCTGCGTCTGCACTTCGTCTCCAACGTGGACGGCCACGACATCGCCCCGGTGCTGAAGAGCTTGGACCACCGCCGCACGCTGTTCGTTGTCGCATCCAAGACCTTCACGACGCAAGAGACGCTGGCGAACGCACAGACCGCCAAGGCTTGGTTCCTGGCGGCCGGCGGCACGGACGTGGCGCGCCATTTCGTGGCCACCAGCAGCAACACCACGGCGGCGGCGGCCTTCGGCATCGACACCGCCTTCGGCTTCTGGGATTGGGTCGGTGGCCGTTACTCGCTGTGGTCGGTCATCGGCTTGCCGATCGCCATCGCCATCGGGGCCGACAACTTCCGGGCTTTGCTGGCTGGCGCCCATGCGATGGACGAGCACTTTGCCGCCGCACCGCTGGCGCGCAATCTGCCGGTGTTGCTGGCCTTGATCGATGTTTGGTATCGCAACTTCCATGGCTTCACCAGCCGTAGCGTGGCGCCCTATCACCAGGGCCTGCGCCGCCTGCCGGCCTATCTCCAGCAATTGGAGATGGAGAGCAATGGCAAGGGCGTGGACCGGGATGGCCAGGCGTTGGGCTTTGGCACTTCGCCCGTGGTGTGGGGCGAGGCCGGCACCAATGGCCAGCACGCTTACTTCCAGATGCTGCACCAGGGGACCGACGTGATCCCGGTGGAGTTCATCGCGGTGAAGCGGCCCAACCATGGCCATGGTGGTGAGGTTGGGGCGCTGCTGCTTGATCAGCATCGCAAGCTGCTGGCCAACTGCCTGGCCCAGTCGCAGGCGCTGATGCAAGGCAAGTCAGCCGCCGAGGCCCGCGCCGAGAAGGCACCAACGGCCTCGGCCTCGCTGGACCCCGACGTACTGGCCCGCCACCGCAGCTTCCCCGGCAACCGTCCCAGCACGACCCTGTTGCTCGATGCCCTGACGCCGCGATCGCTCGGTGCCTTGATTGCGCTCTACGAGCACCGCGTCTTTGTGATGGGCGCGCTCTGGGGCATCAACAGCTTTGACCAGTGGGGCGTGGAGCTCGGCAAGGCCCTGTGCAACCGCCTGCTGCCGCGCCTGGAGTCAGGCGACGCTAAGGGGCTGGACGCCTCCACCGCTGGCTTGCTCGCGCGTTTGCTGGCGTGAAGGTCGTCTTCGACTTTGGTGCGGTGCTGTTCCGCTGGCAGCCCGCTGCGCTGCTCGCGCGCGTGCTGCCGCATCGCTTTGAAACTCTGGAGGCAGGCGCCGAGGGTGCGGCCCGGTACTTTCAAGGCTACGAAGGGGATTGGGGCCTCTTTGACCAAGGCCTCATTGGTCAAGGCGAGGTGGTCCGCCGGATTGCGGCTCGCACCGGCTGGCCCTTGGGTGATGTCTCTGCAGTGGCCGAGGCCGTGCCGACCGAGCTGCTGCCCATCCCTGCCACCGTCGTGCTCATCCGCGAGCTGCGCGCGGCGGGCCATGAGCTGCATTACCTCTCCAACATGCCGGCCCCTTATGCCGACCACTTGGAGCGGACCTACCCGCTGCAGGAGTGGTTCGCGTCCGGCGTCTTCTCGGGCCGCGTGAAGTGGCGCAAGCCGCATGCCGAGATCTTCGAGGTGGCGGAGCGGCGCTTTGGCGTGCCGCCCGATCAGCTCGTCTTCCTGGACGACATGCCGGCCAACATCCGTGCCGCCGAAGCGCGCGGCTGGCAGGCGGTGCAGTTCACCGAGGCCAGCGCGGCCCGTGAGGCCCTGGTGGCGCGCGGCCTGCTCAGTGCCTGAGGCTGGGTTCGTCGAGATCGTCGTCGGGCTCGGGGTGCGCTTCGACGCGGAACTGCTCGGTGGACCATGCACCCAGGTCGATGGCGCGGCAGCGCTCTGAGCAGAACGGGCGGTAGGGGTTCTCGGGCGCGTACAGGCTGTCGCCACCGCAGTGGGGGCAACGCACCTTGCGCGTGAAGCTCGGGCCGTCACTCATCACGAACAGAGCGTGAGCTCGAAAGCCGCGTCCTCGCTGATCTGGCGCAGACGGCCTTCGTCGTCCTGACGCATCAGGCGGATGGACACCATCAGCCGGTGGCCGGAGATCTCGGGGATCAGGCCCAGCGCTGGGTCCAGGCGCACGCGCAGCAGGTGGTAGACCTTGTTGGCAGGCAGGCTCTGCTGGAACTGGCCGGCCGTGGCGGCCACCTTGTGCGGGGCGCCTGCATCACGCAAGAGCGAGAGCAGCACTTTCAGCGCCTCAGCCAGCGGCATCAAGCTCTGCGCCCAGTTCATCAGATCCTTGCGGCGCTGCGCCGGTGCGTGCTGCTGCCAGTTGAAGTAGGCAGGCAGGTCAAACTCACAAGTGCCGCCGGGAATGCTGATGCGGCTGCGGATGCTCATCAGCCACTCGTTGGACGTCAGCGCCGCGCCGGCCTTGCCGGCCAGGGCGTTGAGGCGCTGGAAGGCGCCTTCAATGTGCTGAATGATCTGGTCCAGGCGCTGGTCTTCAACGCCAGGCAGGCCCCGGTAGCTTTGCAATTGGGCCTTGTGGCGCTCAAGCTCCTTGAGCAGGTCAGACTTGAGGTCGGCACGCGACGCGACATCCATGATCTCGAACAGCGTGACCAACGCGAAATGGTGGTCTAGCGCCGCGTCGCGGCCCATCAGCGTGCCCAGGCGGTCGAACAGGTGTTCGAGCCGCAGCATGGTGCGAATGCTCTCGTTGAACGGGTACTCGTAGAGGATCAAGGTCAGCGACGCCAGCGGGTTGGCCGGCATTGTTTCATAGAGCGCCCCAGGATCTGAGCAAGTCGAGCACCTGGGTGCGCAGCGCGACCAGCGAGATGCCGTCGTTGTAGATCACCGCGTCGGCGGCGGCGCGGCGTGCAGCGCGGCTGGCTTGCGCGGCCATCACGGCGCGTGCGCGCTCGGCCGTCCAGCCCGGGCGCTGGCTGACGCGTTCGACCTGGGTCGCTTCCTCGCAGTCCACCACCAGCACCTTGTCCACCCGTTCGCGCCAACGGCCGGATTCGACCAGCAAGGGCACATCAAACACGACACAGCTGGGTGGCGGCGAGGCAGTCTCTGCCGTGGCAGCGTCGGCCAGTGCGATCTGGGTGATCAGCGGGTGCAGCAGGGCTTGGAGCCGTTCGCGGGCGGCAGGCTCGGAAAACACACGTTCGCGCATGCGGCTGCGGTCCAGTGCGCCACTCGGGTCGATGAAGTCATCACCAAAGGTTGTGCGGATCGCTGGCATGGCGGCGCCGCCTGGCGCGGTGAGCGCGTGGGCGATGGCATCGGTGTCGATCAAGTGGGCGCCGGCTTCAACCAGGATGCGGGCGACGGTGCTTTTGCCGCTGCCGATGCCTCCGGTGAGGCCAATGCGCATCAGGCCCAGCCCATCCAGCCGAGAACGCGTGGCGCCCCCGCGTACAGGACGACCAGCCCGCCACCCGCCAGGAAGGGCCCGAAGGGCACAT
>CALMQC010000405.1 GCA_937871895.1 uncultured Roseateles sp.
GGCCGTCGTCGGCTGTAGCGCAGCGCCCCACGAGCTGCAAGGCGGCTGGGTCGGCACCCACCCGGAGCGTGGCCACCGGCTGCGTGAGAGCCTCCCCACCGGCGCGGCGCGCGAGCGCAAAGCGCACACCCTGATCGTCGGCGCCGGCATCGCGGGCCTCGCTTGCGCGCGGGAGCTGATGCGGCGCGGCGTGGATGACATCGCCGTGCTGGACCTCGAACCCGTGGCCGGCGGCAACAGCCGCGCGCACCAGATGGGCGGCGCCCGCTGCCCGCTGGGCGCGCACTACCTGCCGCTGCCGGGGCCTGACGCGCCCGAGGTCTATCAGCTGCTTGAGGAACTCGGCCTCGTCCACCAGCAGCTCGGCCGCGCCGTGTGGGACGAGCGGCACCTGTGCCACAGCCCGCAGGAGCGCCTCTTCATCGACGGCGAATGGCACGAGGGCCTGCTGCCCCCGGCTGATGGGCCCGAGACGCTCGCCCAGTACCGGCGCTTTGCAGTGCTCGTCAGCCAAGCGCAGCGCGAACTGGGTTTTGCCATGCCCACCCGCCGCGCGCGCTGGACGTCCGGCCATGCGGCCTTGGATGCGCAGACCTTTGCCGCCTGGCTCGACGCCCAAGGCCTCACCGCCCCACGCCTGCGCTGGTACCTCGACTACTGCTGCCGCGACGACTACGGCGCCCCGGCCGACACCGTGTCCGCCTGGGCCGGCCTGCACTACTTTGCGAGCCGCCACGGCTTCCATGCCCCCGGCGACGAGACGGCCGAGCGCGAGCCGGTGCTGACCTGGCCCGAGGGCAATGCGTATCTGGCCGAGCGCCTGGCCCAGCCGCTGCAAGCCCGGCTGCACACGGACCGCGTGGCGCTGCGCGTGACCGAGTCGCGCACGGGCGTCGAGCTGCTGGCCTGGAATCTGGCCGAAGCCGCGCCCGAGCGCTGGCAAGCCCGCCAGATCGTGCTGGCCGTGCCGCTCTTCGTGGCACGCCGCCTGCTGGCCGAACCGCCGGCCGCACTGCAAGCGCTGCAGCCCCGCCACGCCCCCTGGCTGACCGCCAACCTGCTGCTGCGCGAGCCCCTGATCGACCGCCCCGGCGCCCCGCCCAGTTGGGACAACGTGGCCTACGGCAGCACCGTGCTCGGCTACGTGGACGCCCGCCACCAGCGGCTGGACCCCACGCCCGCCCCGCCCTTGCTCACCGCCTACCTGCCCTTGGCCGAAGCCCAGCGCGGCGACCTACTCAGCAAGCGCTGGGAACACTGGGCGCAGCACCTGCTGGCCGACCTCAAAACCACCCACCCCGACCTGCCCGAGAAGCTCTCGCGCATCGACCTCTGCCGCTTCGGCCACGCCATGAGCATCCCGGCGCCGTGCGTGCGCGGCGCGGCGGCCTTGCAAGCCCTGTCGCTAGTGCAAGGCCGCATCGCCTTTGCGCACAGCGACTTGGCGGGGTACTCAGTGTTCGAGGAGGCCTACACGGCCGGCGTCGTTGCGGGACGCAGGCTCAGCGCCTAAGCCTCACTGAGCGTCATGCGGCAACAGGCGATCAAGCTGGCTCTGCAGTGCCGGTAGCGCCGTCTGAACCGTGTCCCAGACCACATCGAGGTTGATTTCGAAGTAGCCGTGCGCCAGGCGGTTGCGCATCCCGCGCATGCTGCGCCAAGGAAGATCGGCATGCGTTTGGACAAAACTTGCATAGCCTTCCATGACCTTGGTCGAAGCCTCGCCCACGATCAGCAAGCTCATGATGACAGCCTGCTGCGTGCGCTTGTCG
This sequence comes from uncultured Roseateles sp., assembly GCA_937871895.1. Taxonomy (GTDB): domain Bacteria; phylum Pseudomonadota; class Gammaproteobacteria; order Burkholderiales; family Burkholderiaceae_C; genus Pelomonas. The sequence continues at coordinate 1,773 of CALMQC010000405.1, forward strand.
GCCAGGAATTCATCTTTGCTCAGGCCCTCCACGAAGGACAAGGCGTCCTGCACGGCCTGCCGCATGTGGCACAGGTAGTCGTGCAAACGCGGCTCGGTCATACCGGCTGCGCCTCGGCCAGCACTTGGTCGCGGAACTTTGGGGGCAGGTCTGTGGGGGTCAACAACTCCACGCGAATGCCGAGCAAGGACTCGAGTTCATCCTGCAATCCACCAAGGTCGAACAGCGTGGCGCCAGGCAAAGCGTCCACCAACAAATCCAGATCACTGCCCTCAGCATCCGTTCCCTTGACCACGGAGCCAAACACGCGAGGGTTGGCCGTCCGATACCGGCATGCAGCCTCGCGCACGGCGGACCGCTTCAAGTCGAGTGCGATGGACGGTCGCATGGTCTGGCGCTCCTCACAGAAGGGCATTGAAGACGCGGGAATGATATGCAATCGACCGGGGCCAGGAGCTTCAAGCGGCCTGGCCTCGCTGCAATGCCATGCGCTTGACTGTGGTGGGCTGGAACGTAGCCAGCAAGGCAGACATCAAAGCCTCGGCCTTGGCCGAGTTGTCCGCCCCGTAGTTGCACACGTACACGTCCAGCGTTACGCCGCCCAGCTCGGGCCAGGTGTGCACGGCGAGGTGAGACTCGGCCAGCAGGATGACGCCGGTGATGCCGCTCTGCGCGTCGGCAGGGTCGAAGCGGTGGAAGAGTTCGGCCACGCCGGTGAGCCCACTTGCAGCCACCGCCGTGCGGCACAGCACGGCGAGTGCGTCGGGGAAGGTCATCCAGGGGGCGGCGGGGTCGCAGCCGCTGAGGTCGGCCGTAAGGTGCAGGCCTCGCATGCCTAGCCGCCAGTGACGGGCGGGAAGAAGGCGAGTTCGTCGCCGTCCTGGAGGACGGCCGCTTCGTTGCACAGCGTTTGGTTGAGCGCGGCGCGCACGGCCTTGCCGCGCGCAAGGGCCGAGGCGGCGGGTTCGCCTTGGGCCAGCAACGCGTCTCGCGCTTGGCCGACGGTGCTGCCAGCGGGAAGCTGCAGGGTCCCTTCCGCGCCCAGTTGCTCGCGCAGACGGGCGAAGAACTTGAGCCGCACCGTGATGCTCACGCCAGCAGCTCCGAGAGGGGAATGAAGCGCACCATCGTGCCGGCCGTGAAGGGCGTGTTGGGCGCGAGGTCGGCAAGGCCATCGGCCCAGACGGCCGAGCTGAGCACGCCGGAGCTTTGGTTGCCGAAGCGCTCCAGGCGGCCGTCGGCGCCGATGCGCACGCGGATGAACTCGCGGCGCGTGTCGCTGCGCGGCCAGTCGAAGCCCGCCGGCAGGGTCATGCTGCGCGGTTGAAGCGCGGTGACGCCTTGCAGCTTGAGCACCGCCGGGCGCACCAGCAGCAGGAAGGTGACGAGGCTGGAGACCGGGTTGCCGGGTAGGCCGACGTACCAACTGCCGCCCACCTTGCCAAAGGCAAAGGGCTTGCCGGGCTTGAGCGCCAGGGCCCAGAGCGTGAGCGTGCCTTCGGCCTGCACGGCGGGGCGCAGGTGGTCTTCTTCGCCGACAGAGACGCCGCCGGAGGTGACGATGAGGTCAGATGGGTGCTCTTCCGATCTCCGACTGAGACGCCGCCCGAGGTGACGATGAGGTCAGCCTGGGCAGCCGCCTCGCGCAGCGCGGCCCGCGTGGCATCGAGCGAGTCGGGCACGATGCCGAGGTCGAGCACCTCGCAGCCCAGGCCCTCAAGCAAGCCACGCAGCAAAAAGCGGTTGGAGTTGTAGATGGCGCCGGGCGGCAGCGGCTCGCCGGGCATCACGAGTTCGTCGCCCGTGGAGAACAGCGCCACGCGCGGGCGGCGCGACACGGTGACTTCAGCCGCACCCGCCGTGGCGGCAAGGCCAAGGCCCATGGGGTTGAGGCGCGTGCCAGCCGGCAGCACGACGCTGCCCTGGCGCACGTCTTCGCCCTGGCGGCGGATGTGCTGACCAGCAGTGACCGGGGCGCGCACGCGCAGACGGCCGTCCACCAGTTCGGTCTGCTCCTGCATCACCACGGCATCCGCCCCTGGCGGGACCTGGGCACCCGTGAAGATGCGCGCCGCCTCGCCGGCCGCGAGCGGTTGGCCCACGGAGCCGGCGGGGATGCGCTGGGTCACCGGCAGTTCCTGGCCCGCATCGGCAGCACGCAGCGCGTAGCCGTCCATGGCCGAGTTGTCAGCCGGGGGCACGTCGCAGACGGAGATCACATCCCGCGCCAGCACGCGGCCGAGGGCCTGGCTGGTCGGCAGGCACTCGGTGTCACTCAGCGGCTGCAGGGTGTCCAGCAGCTGCGCGAGTGCGTCATCGAGCGCCAGCAGTTCAGGCATGGTCAGCGATGTAGGCCTTGATGGTGGCGACCTCGGCCGGCACGACCTGGAAACGCTTGGGCAGGGCCTCGATGCCCTCGAAGCCCTTGGGGCGCGGCGCGGGCTGGTTCAGGGCTTCCTGGATGGTGGCCTCGAACTTGGCGGGCAGAGCAGTCTCAAGCACGATCACCGTTTCGCCAGGGTCGCGCTTTTCAAGCGCCACCTTCAAACCATCGGCCGTGTGCGGGTCAATGATCACGCCGAACTCGGCGTGGCAGCGCTGGATGGTGGCCACGCGGTCGGCGTGCGTGCTGCGGCGGGAGGGGAAGCCAAAGTGGGCAATCTTGGCGCGCTCTTCGGCCGAGAGCGTGAAGCTGCTGGCGCTGAAGCGCGCCTTGACGGCATCGCCATTGCGGCCCAGCAGGTCGGCGATGAAACGCTCGAAGTTGCTGGCCTTGGAGATGTCCATCGAGGGGCTGGAGGTCTCGTGCGTCTCGGCCGCGCCGCGCGGGCGGTAGCCGCCGGTGCGGAAGAACTCGTCGAGCACGTCGTTCTCATTCGTCGCGACGATCAGGCGGCCAATCGGCAGGCCCATCATGCGCGCGACGTGGCCAGCGCAGACGTTGCCGAAGTTGCCGCTGGGCACGCAGAAGGAGACCTTCTCGCTATTGCTCTTCGTCGCCTGGAAATAGCCCGCAAAGTAGTAGACGACCTGGGCCAGCAGGCGCGCCCAGTTGATCGAGTTGACCGTGCCGATGCGCCACTTGCGCTTGAAGTCGAGGTCGTTGCTGACGGCCTTGACGATGTCCTGGCAGTCGTCGAACACGCCCTCGACCGCGAGGTTGTGGATGTTGGCGTCCTGCAGGCTGAACATCTGGGCCTGCTGGAAGGGGCTCATGCGGCCGTGGGGGCTGAGCATGAAGACGTTGACGCCCTTCTTGCCCTTCATCGCGTACTCGGCCGCGCTGCCGGTGTCGCCCGAGGTGGCGCCGAGGATGTTGAGCGTCTCGCCACGGCGGCCGAGCTCGTACTCGAACAGCGCGCCAAGCAACTGCATGGCCATGTCCTTGAAGGCCAGCGTGGGGCCGTTGGACAGGGCTTCGAGGGCGATGCCGCTGGTGCCGAGGCGGGTCAGCGGGACGATCTCTTGGGTGCCAAAAACCTCGGGCGTGTAGACCTTCTGGGTCAGCGCGCGCAGGTCCTCGGCGGGGATGTCGTCGATGTAGAGCGAGAGGATCTCGAAGGCCAGGTCGGCATAGGCCAGGCCGCGCCAGCGCTTGAGCGTGGCGTCATTGACCTTGGGGTAGCTGGCCGGCAGGTAGAGGCCGCCATCTGGGGCCAGGCCTTCGAGCAGGATGTCGGAAAAGCTGCGGAGCGTGGCGTCGCCACGGGTACTGAGGTACTTCATCGGGATCAGGCCAACTCTTCCTTGCGCAGCTTGACGATGGGAGCCAGCACGGTGGAAAGGGCTTGCATCTTTGCAAGGGCGTCGGCCATGCGGCCTTCAATGGTGTCGTGGGTCAGGATGATCACGTCGGTCTGGCGCTCGCCTTCGGCGGATTCGCGCTGCAGCACGGCGTCGATGGAGATGTCGTGCTCGGCCAGGATGGTGGTGATGCGGGCCAGCACGCCGGCCTGGTCGGCGACGACGAGGCGCAGGTAGAAGGCGGTCTGCACCTCGTTGATGGGCAGCACCGGGGTGTCGGTGATGGCATCGGGCTGGAAGGCGAGGTAAGGCACGCGGTGGTCGGGGTCGGCCGTGGCGAGGCGGGTCACGTCAACCAGGTCGGCCACGACGGCCGAGGCCGTGGGCTCGGCGCCGGCGCCCTTGCCGTAGAACAGTGTGCTGCCCACGGCGTCGCCGTGCACGACGACGGCGTTCATCGCGCCTTCGACGTTGGCAACGAGGCGCGTCGACGGGATCAGCGTCGGATGGACGCGCAGCTCGATGCCGTTCTCACGGCGGCGCGTGATGCCGAGCAGCTTGATGCGGTAGCCGAGCTGCTCGGCGTACTTGATGTCGGCCGCCTGCAGCTTGCTGATGCCCTCGATGTGGGCCTTGTCGAACTGCACCGGCACGCCAAAGGCGATGGCGCTCATCAGGGTCAGCTTGTGGGCGGCGTCCACGCCTTCGATGTCGAAGGTGGGGTCGGCTTCGGCGTAGCCCAGGCGCTGGGCTTCCTTCAGCACAGTGCTGAAGTCCAGGCCCTTGCCGCGCATCTCGGACAGGATGAAGTTGGTCGTGCCGTTGATGATGCCGGCCAGCCACTGGATGCGATTGGCCGCGAGGCCTTCGCGCAGCGCCTTGATGATGGGAATGCCCCCGGCCACGGCGGCCTCGTAAGCCACGACCACGCCCTTGGCACGCGCGGCTTCGAAGATCTCGGTGCCATGCACGGCCAGCAAGGCCTTGTTGGCGGTGACGACGTGCTTGCCATTGGCGATGGCCGTCAGCACCAGGCTCTTGGCGGGCTCCATGCCGCCGATCAGCTCGACGACGATGTCGATGTCCGCGCGGTTGACGAGTTCGGTCGCGTCAGCGGTGACGGGGATGCTGTCGCCCACCTGCGCCTGGATGACCTTGGCGCGCTCGGCATTGCGGGCAGCAATCATCGCGAGCTCAATGCCACGGCCGGCCCGGCCGCGGATCTCGGCCTGGTTGCGTTGCAGAACGTGCAGCGTGCCGCTGCCGACGGTGCCGAAGCCGATGAGGCCGACCTTGATGGATTGCATGGTCAAAGGGGGAGAGAAAAGCTCAGGAGGAATGACGGCGGCGATAGCCGGCCAGGAAACGCTCGATGCGGCCGATGGCCTCGCGCAGGTCATCGACATTGGGCAGGAAGACGAGCCGGAAGTGATCCGGCGCCACCCAGTTGAAGCCCGTGCCCTGCACGATCAACACCTTCTCTTCGGCCAGCAGCTCGTAGGCGAACTGCTGGTCGTCCTGGATCGGATAGATCTTGGGGTCGAGGCGCGGGAACATGTAGAGCGCAGCCTTCGGCTTCACGACACTGACGCCGGGGATGGCCGACATCAGCTCATGGGCCAGATCGCGCTGCCGGCACAGGCGGCCGGTGGGGGCGACGAGGTCCTTGATGCTCTGGTAGCCACCGAGCGCGGTCTGGATGGCGAGCTGGCCCGGCGTGTTGGAGCACAGGCGCAGCGAGGCCAGCATGTTCAGGCCCTCGATGTAGTCGCGGGCGTGGCGCTTCTCGCCGCTGACCACCATCCAGCCGGCGCGGTAACCGCAGGAGCGGTAGTTCTTGGAGAGGCCGTTGAAGGTCACGAAGAGCACGTCGTCAGCCAGGCTGGCCATGCTGACGTGGACGTTGCCGTCGTACAGCGTCTTGTCGTAGATCTCGTCGGCAAAGATCACGAGGCCGTGCTTGCGGGCGATCTCGATGATGCCCAGCAGCAGGTCCGGCGGGTAGAGGGCGCCGGTCGGGTTGTTGGGGTTGCAGACGATGATGCCGCGCGTGCGGGGCGTGATCTTGGACTCGATGTCGCCAAGGTCAGGCAACCAGCCCGCGCCTTCGTCGCACAGGTAGTGCACCGGACGGCCGCCCGAGAGGCCCACCACCGCCGTGTAGAGCGGGAAATCGGGCGCCGGGATCAGGATCTCGTCGCCGTCGTTGACCAGGGCGTTCATCGCCATCTGGATCAGCTCGGACGCGCCATTGCCCAGGTAGACATCGTCCACAGACACGCCTTTGACGCCCTGCTGCTGCGTGTAGTGCACGACGGCTTTGCGCGGCGCGAAGAGTCCCTTGCTGTCGGTGTAGCCGGCGGCGTCCGGCAAGTTGCGGATCATGTCCTGCACGATCTCGTCCGGCGGCATCAGGCCGAAAGCGGCGACGTTGCCGATGTTCAGCTTGATGATCTTCTGGCCCTCTTCCTCCATCTGGCGCGCCTTGTCCAGCACCG
>CALMQC010000406.1 GCA_937871895.1 uncultured Roseateles sp.
CCACCACCAGCACGCCGAGGCCGCCGACATCCACCGCCTCGCGCGCCAGGCGCACCGCGCGAGCGTTGCGCACATGCGTGGCCAGCCGCGCCAGCACCTCGGCCGCGCGGGCGGGCTTGACGACATAGTCCACCCCGCCGGCCTCGAAGCCGCGCACGATGTCTTCGGTCTCGGCCAGGCCGGTCATGAAGATCACCGGCACATGCGCCCATTCGGGCCGCGCCTTGACGCGGCGGCAGGTCTCAAAGCCGGTGAGCCCAGGCATCAGCGCGTCGAGCAGGATGGCGTCGGGGCTGACAAGCTCCAGCCGCTGCAGCGCTGATTCGCCGTCGGGCGCCATCAGCACGGTGTAGCCCTCGGCCTCCAGCTCGGCGCACAGCGCGCCCAGGGACTGCGGCGCGTCGTCCACGACGAGCACGACCTCGCGCACGGCGCTCGGGCTCATGCTGGGCCCTCCTCGTCGTCTGCCAAGCTGCGCAGGCTGGGCTGCAGCAGCTCGATCAGGTCTTGCCAGGCAAAGCGGTCCACGGTGGCCGCCAGGCGGTCCAGGCTGTCATGGCAGTCCGGGTGGGTCTGGCGCAGCGTGGCCAGGCGCTCGCGCAGCCCCTGGGCGTGGCCCAGGCGCGCAAGCTGCACCAGCTCAGCCGCGGCCTCGGGGGGCAGGTCATCCACGCGGCGCAGCACCGGTGGCGCCCACTGCGGCAGCGCGAGCTCGGCCACCCATTCCAGCTGCAGCTGCCTTTGCAGCACGGCGAGCAGCTCGCTCTCGATCACGGGTTTGTCGACAAAGGCCTGGCAGCCGATGCTCTCCAGCTTGCTGGCCTGGTTCTCGAAGGCGCTGGCCGAGACCATGATGATGGGCATGTCGGTGAAGCCGGCGGCGCGCAGGCGGCGGGCGGTCTCCCAGCCGTCCATGTCGTCCATGGAGATGTCGAGCAGCAGCGCGTCGGGCTGCTGCAGCGCCACGCTCTCCAGACACTCGTGGCCGCTGGCCGCCTCGCGCACCCGGAAGCCCAGCGGCAGCAGCAGGCCGGCCAGCATCTGGCGCTGGGTGGGTTGGTCGTCCACCACCATCAGGGTGCGGCGCTCGCCGATGTAGCCCGACACCGGGCGTGGCGCGATGCGGCTGCCGTCGGCGGGCTCGCTGGTCTCGGGCAGGTAGAGCCGCACGCTGAAGCTGCTGCCCTGGCCCACGCGGCTCTGCACACTGAGGTCGCCACCCATCAGCTGGGTCAGCAAATGGGTGATGGTGAGGCCCAGGCCCGTGCCGGGCTCGCCGCTGCGCCGGCCGCCGCTGCCGCGCTCAAAGGGCAGGAAGATGCGCTCCAGGTCCTGCGGCGCGATGCCGATGCCGGTGTCGGTGACCTGGAAGCGCGTGACCTCGCGGCTGAAGTCCACGGCGAGCCTGACGCTGCCGCGCTCCGTGAAGCGCACCGCATTGCCCAGCAGGTTGATCAGGATCTGGCGCAGGCGCCGCGCGTCGGCCCGCACAAACGCCGGCAGAGCGCCGACCCGCTCCAGCTCAAACCGCAGGCCCTTGGCGGCGGCCTGCGGCGCCACCATGCGGGCCAGGTCGTCGAGGAATTCGGGCATGGCCAGTGGGGCGATGTCGAGCCGCAACTTGCCGGCCTCGATGCGGGCGAGATCAAGCAGGCCGTCGATCAGGCCATGCATGTGCTCGCCGCTGTGGTGCATGGTTTCCAGCGCGCTGCGCGTCGGCGGCGGCAGCTGCTCGTCCTTGAGCAGGATCTGGCTGTAGCCGAGGATGCTGTTGAGCGGCGTGCGCAGCTCGTGGGTCATGCCGGTCACGTAGCGCGTCTTGGCGGCGTTGGCGGCTTCGGCCAGGTCCTTGGCGGCCTGCAGCGCGGCGTCGGTGCGGCGGTGGGCGTCGATCTCCTGCGTGAGCAACTGGTTCTGGCGGTTCGACTCCTCCTCGGCCAGGCGGCGGCTCTCGCTGCCCAGCACCACGCCCCAGGCGCCCATGGCCGCCACCAGGGACAGCAGCGCAAAGGCCTGCCAGAAGGCATTGCGCAGCGCGCCCGGGCCACCGCCATGCAGCGCCTCCTGCTGGTCGTAGACCACGCCAAGGATCACCGCCAGCAGCGCGATCAAGGACACCGCCACCACGAGGTAATGCGCCACGCGGAAGTTGACCAAGGCGGAGAGGCGCGCCGGCAGCAGCCGCTCCAGCAGCAGGCGCACCTGGTCGGCCGCGCGGGCGTCGGTCTTGCAGCGGTCGTGGCAGCGGGATTCCAGCGTGCAGCACAGCGAACAGATGGGCGCCCCATAGGCCGGGCAGGTGGCCATGTCCTCGGACTCGAAGCGGTTCTCGCACACCGAGCAGCGCACCCACTCGCCCGGCGCCCAGCGGCCGGTGTCTTCCCGGGCGGCGTAGTAGCGCCCGCGCGTGAGCCAGGCCAGCAGCGGCGCGGTGATGAGCGCCGTCAGCAGGGCGATGAAGGGCGCATAGGCCTGGGCCAGCGGCCCGATCACCCCCGCATAGGCCACCACGGCCAGCACCGCCGCGATGAGCGTGGCGCCGAGGCCGACGGGGTTGATGTCGTAGAGGTAGGCGCGCTTGAACTGCACGTCGCGCGGGCTGAGGCCCAGCGGCTTGTTGATGACGAGGTCGGCCACCAGCGCGCCCACCCAGGCGATGGCCACATTGCTGTAGAGCCCGAGCACGCGCTCCAGCGCCTCGAAGACGCCAAGCGTCATCAAGAGCACGGCAATGATCACGTTGAACACCAGCCACACCACGCGCCCGGGGTGGCTGTGCGTGAGCCGCGCAAAGAAATTGCTCCAGGCCAGCGAGCCCGCATAGGCATTGGTCAGGTTGATCTTGACCTGCGACACCACCACGAACAGCGCCGCCGCCCCCAGCGCCCAGCGCGGGTCGTGGAAGACATAGCCAAAGCCGGCCAGGTACATGTGCATGGGGTCGATGGCCTGCTCCACCGGCCGCTGCTCCTGCAGCACCAGGAAGCCGAGAAAGGCTCCGCCCAGCATCTTCAGCATGCCCGGCAGGATCCAGCCCGGCCCGGCCACCAGCACCGCACCCCACCAGCGCCAACGGTTCTCGCGCGTCTTCTCGGGCAGGAAGCGCAGGTAGTCCACCTGCTCGCCGATCTGCACCACCACCGAGAAGGCCACGGTGGCAGCGGCGCCGAACATCACCGCATCAAAGCCCGCGCTGCCCGACAGCCGCCCGGCCAGCGAGCTGAACTCGCGGAACTTGCCCGGGTCCTGCAGCGCCACCGCCGCATAGGGCAGCAGGCAGAGCAAGATCCACAGCGGCTGCGTCCACCACTGCAGGCGCGAGATCAGCGTGATGCCGTGCATCACCAGCGGGATCACGCCGAGCGAGGCCACGAGGTAGCACAGCCCCAGCGGCCAGCCGCTCACCATCTGCAGCGCCACGCCCAGGATGGTGGCCTCCAGCGCAAAGAAGATGAAGGTGAAGCTCGCGTAGATCAGCGAGGTCAGCGTGCTCCCGAGGTAGCCAAAGCCCGCGCCGCGCGTGAGCAGGTCCATGTCGAGCCCATGGCGCGCCGCGTAGTAGCTGATGGGCAGGCCGGTCAGGAAGGTGATCAGCCCCACCACCAGGATGGCCCACAGCGCATTGGCAAAGCCATAGGACAGCGCGATGGCGCCGCCAATGGCCTCCAGCGCCAGGAAGGACGTGGCCCCAAAGGCCGTGTTGGCGACGCGGAACTCGCTCCACTTGCGGAAGTGGCGCGGCGTGTAGCGCAGCGCGTAGTCCTCCAGCGTCTCATTGGCCACCCAGCCGTTGTAGTCACGGCGGATGCGCAGGATCTTCTGGGGCGGGGCGGTGGCGGACACGCGGGCAGCTCGGGAAGGAAGGGGCAGGGACCTTCCTGGCCGCAGCAAGAAGCGATCCCGCGCGGCGCGTGATGTTCGAAGCAGCGGTTCGAAGCAGCGGTGCGTACACCGGGCTACGTCGAATGACGTATTCGCAGCCACCCCCCTCGCGCCGGACCATGGGCCCCAACAACACAGCACCGAGCCCACCTCGAAGCGCACAAGCGTGGTGCCCGATGCGGTGTCAGGCCGGCAGCCCTGCTTCGGGGCGCT
>CALMQC010000407.1 GCA_937871895.1 uncultured Roseateles sp.
CGGTAGTAGATGCCCCCGACCACCAGGCCCTCTTCGCTCCAGTCGAACTGGTAGGCCTCGCCGAGCTCGAAGCTCAGCGGCACATAGGCGCGGGCCACCACCCCGGCGCCTTCGCCGCAGCGCCAGGAACGGATGAAGTCGGTGACGCGGCTGTAGCCACCGTCGTAGCCCGCGGCCTTGATCTGCGCGTACAGCGCACGCCCCGTGCGGCGCTCGTGCTTGGGGCGCCGGGCATCGGCCACCAGCGCCTGCTTGATCGCCTCCTCGAAGGCCTTGAGCTTGCTCGGCATCTCGCCGCGCCGGTACTTCGGCGGGCCGTCGACCTCGCCGTGCAGCCACTTGGCCACCGTGTTGCGCGACAAGCCCGTCATGCGCGCAATCTGCCGTTCGCTCTTGTTGCCCAGGCTGCGCAACCGCCGGATCCTGCCAATCATGTCCATGGTGATCACTCCTTCTCCCCGCTGCTCAAAAAAGCAGCAGGGTAGGTCGTTCACCTGGCTCAGTTTTGGGTCGGCACTACCCTCAAAAGTGGCTCAGCTTTCGGTCGGCGCCAACAATGGCGCGCGAGTTGGTCATCGATGCACTGCGCATGGCCTGGTTCAAGCGCCATCCGGCCAAGGACACCGGCCTGATCTTCCACAGCGACCGGGGCAGTCAGTACGCCAGCAAGGACTTCCGCGACGTGCTCACCGAATACGGCATCACCGCCTCAATGAGCCGGCGCGCCAACTGCTGGGACAACGCCTGCAGCGAGAGCTTGTTCGGCTCGCTCAAGGTCGAGCGGCTGCACGGCCAACGCTTCAAGAGCACGCGCCAGGCCAAGGACGAAGTGGTGGCCTGGATGCTCTGGTACAACCGAACCCGATTGCACTCGACGCTTGCCTACATCAGCCCGATGCAGTTCGAAGAAAACTGGCTTGCCGGCCAATCCCGACAAGCCAGCGCGTAGTCCAGCTATGGGATACGGAATCCAGGGGCAAGGTCAGTTCTCCAGGTCCGCGGTATTGGGCCGCTTCCGGATGACCTTTCAGCGGCTGTGCTGCAGCGTGAGTTCTCTGATGACCAGGCGAGCGACGAATCGGCGCAGCCTGATGGCTCGCAGGACGACGTCGAAAGCGGCAATGAAGCCGAGCCCGAGGAGCCAGAGGGTGACGACCAACCAGGCGCAGTCGAATCATCGACTGCCGACGCAACCCCCAGCCCAACTGGCGCCCCGCCCACGCCCGCACCTCCAACCACGCCGCCACCGCCGGCTGCGCCAGCACCATGAGCTCCGTCACCACCACCCGTGCCTATCGCGACGCCGCCTGCCCCCCGTCCTCCGGTCCCTCCCAACGGCATGAAGGCTCTGGACCCGGACATGGAGACAGGGATTGACCTGAAAGCGGAGTACGACGCCGCCATGGCGATGCGTCGCAAGTAGCAAGCAGATCGGCGCACGCGGGCAGGACGGAGTTCAGTCTTGCTCAGGCCAAATTCGGGCTCGAGCTTGTTGACGATTGCGCAATCTCAGTGGCGCACAGTCAGTTGCCAAGAAGCGTGGCAACTCTGCAAGACACGGCGAGTTCACCGGTCCTCAGACGGCAAGACAAGTAGGAACTCGGCCACCACGGAAAATCCGTCGTCGCCATTCCCCAGTTTGATTTCGATCGGCTCGAATTCCGTCCGATCCGAGTCGGGCCGAAGAGTTATTCGTTCGTGCCTCCAGCCGCCATCGTCCGCGGGCACCTTTTCGCTCGCGTAGAGTTTGACGGTGTACCGACCTCCAGTCTCGGGGTCAGCGATGCTGCGATGCTGGACCACAACAACCTTGCCTTCACGCGTCCCAGTAGGGTTCGCGCGGAACAGGCACCAAGAACCGTTCGGGATGCGGCGGTTCATCGATTCGCCCGCCACCCGAGCCACGAACAATCCGGGCTGCGCGCGCACCCAATCGGGCAGCGCCACCCAAGTTTCCGCACCGTCCTCCAGTGCCTGCGCGTCCGAGAAGGCGCCAGCGGCGAATCGAAGGTCGATGACCGGGGCGGCCGAGACCCCAGCATCTCGTTCCTCCTTCGAAACCTGCCGCAATGGCACGACATTCGAAGGTATGTTGGTCCGCGCCGCAACGTCGGCTTCCACCTCATCGGCAGCGTTCGTCGTAGGCCCTGCCCGCAAACGCGACCGGATGTAGGCCGCCAGCGGCGCATCGGTGCAATACACATAGCACCCCTTCATGCCTCGGGTCATCAAGGTGCGATAGGTGTTCTTGATGATGGCATCGCCGACAGCGCGCGCGCGCTCAGGATCGGCGAGCCTGATCTGGTTCAGGCCCCTGACCGATTGATCTGACCCCGCGCGCTTTGTCGCATCGGTGACGATCTGTCCGTCGCGGTAGGCGATATCCGGTCCGACAATGACGCCCACGTAGTCCAGTTCTAGGCCCTGGCAGGTATGGATGCAGCCGACTTGTTCAACCGATCCCGGTGTCACGATCCACAGGCTACCGTCTTTGTCTAGATTCCAACGTCGGCGATAGTCGAATTGGGGCAGTTCAATGTCCCAGGCTTGTGCGTCCTTCTTGCTCGGCCACTTCCAGCAATAGCCCGCAACGACCCGCGAGCGGTTATTGGCGCGATTTTTCAGCGCTACCAATGCGTGCATGTCGGCTGGGTTGTCGAAGACACGGAAGTCGAATTCACCGCCGTCCAAGGTCGGGTTCGCGGTGCCTCGGATGTCCAGCGTGTTGTCCAGCCAAGCCAAGTAGCCATCAGAGCCGTTGCACCTGAACTGCGAGGCTAGCTCTAGTTCAGTAACTGCAGCGCCAGCTTCGCGGGCGTGCCGCCGAAGTTCGTCGGTGTGGCCAATGTCGCGCAACGTGACCCGCTGGTCATCGTCAACGAAGAACACGGTGCAGCGGGCCGATCGGATCAGTTCCTTTACCTGGTTGTCGCCCAGGTTGCCGTAGAGGCCGCTCTTCTCGTTGAGGCGATGAGCCTCGTCCACGATCAAGGTGTCATAGCTGTCGGCCTCGATGTCTACGAATGCGCCAGAACCGCTGAACAGGTTGCTGATGCGCGTCTTTGTGAACGTCCCGGTCAGTTTGGCCTCGTAGACGGCCCGAGGCGCCGCATTCTTGGACACGTAGCGCGCATTGCGCTTTCGTGCGATGAGGGCGCCGAGAAGATTGATGGCAATGACCGATTTGCCTGTCCCTGGGCCACCCTGAACGATGACGACCTGCTTTTGCTGTGTTGATCGCGCGTCGGCCTCTAGGATGCTTTCGTGCGCCAATTTCTGGTCGTCTATCAGCACGAATTCGGGCTTGCCCTGGAGAAGGCCTGCCACGCTGTCGGCCAACATCTTCGACGGGCGGATGCGCCCGTTCTCTATTGCGTAGAGCGCACCCCTGCGGTCACCGTGGCGCACGTGTTCGCGTATGAATGCCTGTAGCTTCGCTCGCTCACGCGCCAAGAATAGCGGCGCGCGCTCGAGGTGCGCGCGGTAGTGCGGGTGATCAATCTCTCCGTCACGCGGGTGGTTGTGCAAGTAGGCACAGGGTTGCAACGTCATTCCACCGTCTTGCACGGCGGTGTTGAAGTCCTGCAGGTAGGCTGCGTAAGACCAGGCTTGGTACGACGGGTGGGTGCCCTCGCGTTCACCGGCGCGACCGCCGCGACGCGCCCACACAATGGCGTCCTTGTCGCTGCGGCGGGACTCCGACCACTGCTTAAGTTCGATGATCATGACCTTCGTTCGAGCAGCGGCGTCCTCGCCGGTGATCACGAAGTCAATGCGCTTGGAAGTTTGCGGCAACTGGTACTCGATGGCCACCCCGGCGTCCTCGGGGATCTCCTCGTCCCCCAGTACCTTTGCCATCTCTAGCAGCGAGTGCTTCCAGGACTGCATCTCGGACGAGCCGACGTTATGGCCGGTCGCGCTGCGGTAGTGCCGCGACACCACATCTTCGATGTCGTCGCGCAGGGCGTGGTGCAGAAATTGGCTCTTGCTGGCCTGATAGATGATCACCGTGCTTTGGCGTTCAAAGTTCGTCGTACTTCTTGCTGTTGCCACGCGCCAAGGTGGCCGGGTACTTCAGCTCGTTGAGCTCAAGCTTGGCCTTTGCTGCCGCGATGGGGTCGATGCCCAGCGCGCTGGCCAGTTGGATCAAGTACAGCAATACGTCCGCGACCTCAGCACCCACTGCGTCGCGTTTCTCGGACGTGAGTGCGCGGCTTTGGGCTTCTGTAAGCCACTGAAAGTGCTCCAGCAACTCGCCGGCCTCGACGACAAGTGCCGAGGCGAGGTTCTTTGGTGAATGGAACTGTTGCCAGTCGCGCTCTTCGGCGAACCGGGCAAGCTGAACTGCCAAGGTGCTAAGGGAATCGGGCATGGGGACCGAACTGGGCTTGAAGGCCGCAGCATAGGTCAAGTGGCAGAACTGCCCGGCGCAACGCGGCAGGAACGACGGCAGCCGTCAGCAGGAAGGCCTGCGCGCGTCTGACGGGTCGCCGCGCGAATCCACGGCACAAATCCGTCACAACAAAGCCAAAGGGGTTAGCTCCAAATGAAGCTAACCCCTTGATTTTATTGGCTCCCCGACCTGGGCTCGAACCAGGGACCTACGGATTAACAGTCCGGCGCTCTACCGACTGAGCTATCGGGGAATGAAGCCTCGCAGTATAGCGTGAATTCCGGGGGGTCAGAACTCCGCGGTCACGCTGGCGCGCAGGGTGCGGCCGGGCAGGGGGTAGAGGTAGGCGTGCTCGAACTGGTAGGGGGCTTCGCGCCAAGCGCGGCGGTTGGCCAGGTTGTCGATGCCAGCGCGCCAGGTGAGCGTGTGGCCGCCGGCCTTGTGGCTGTAGCGCAGGGTGGCGTCGGCGCGGGCCCAGCCGCCGATGCGGGCGGTGTTGTCGGGCAGCACGGCGCGGTCGCCCTCGGCCGTGAGCAGGCCCACCAGCGCCAGGCCGGGTAGGGCCGGTACGGCGTAGGTGGCCTGCAGCTTGAGGGTGCGCTGGGGCACATTGGCCGGGCGCAGGCCGTTGAGCGCGGGGTCGGCGGCGCCTTCGCGGCGGGCCTGGAGCAGCAGGGCGCCGGCACGCAGGTTCCAGGCGCCGGTGCGCCATTCGAGTTCGGCTTCC
>CALMQC010000408.1 GCA_937871895.1 uncultured Roseateles sp.
TCGGGCGATTCGAGCAGGCGTGGCGGGTAGTCGGGGTCCGCCGGGGTCAGCAGGCTGTGGCGCGGGTCGGCCTGCAGCCAGACCCAGGTCTGCTCGGTCAGCGCGTCGAGCGAGTCGGGCGGCTTCGCGAGCGCCTCGCGCTGGCGCGCCGAGCACAGGCTGGCCAGTGCGACGGCGGGCAGCTCGAAGACGCCCTCTGCGCTACCGGCCGCCAGCAGCAGCCGGCGTGCCGTCGTCAGCCCGATGCCGGGCGTCTCCAGCAGCCGCAGCCAGGCCGATAGCTCGGCGCGGTCCATCCGGCGCGAATCAGGGTTCGCTGAAACGGTCGCCCGCGCGCACGGGCTCGCGCACTTGCATCACGAGGGCGTAGGACACCCGCTCATAGACCTCAAAGACGAAGAGCACGCCATGGCGCTCGTCGGGCAGCTTGATGGTCTGCGGGCTGTCGCCGGTGGTGTCGCGGGCCACGCGGCCATCGCGCCAGAGCGAGAGCACGTGGCCCCGCTCGACACCAGCGGCGCTGCCCCGGTTGAGCACGACGATCTGGTTCTGGCCGCCGTGCAGCGCATCGCCGTAGAGCGAAATGATGCGGCCGCTCAGGGGGCTGGCCGGGGCGTGCGGGATGTAGCGCAGGTAGTTGCGCTGCGGCACGGGGGCCAGGCGGTCACCGCTCGCCACCTCCTGGCGCACGGTCTTGATGCGCAGCGTGGCCGGCACCGGCAAGGTCTCGTCACCGACCTTGGCCTCGCCCTCGGGCTTGACCAGCTCGGCCGTGCCCACATAGGGCGCCTCGTAGGCCAGGATGCTGCCATCGTCGGGGTCCACCAGGGGGCGAGCCTGGCGGAAGATGCGGAAGTCATTCGCGCCGCCAAAGTCGCCCCGTGCATAGGCCGTCTCGCCGGCACTGATCAGCACGCGGCCTTCGGTGGCGGCGACGATGCGCGGCGCCGTGGCCAGGGCATCGGTGTCGAAGACCACCGCATCGGTCAGGAAGGGCTGGATCAGCGACATCGGGATGGAGGCGATGGCCGTCTCGTCCAGCGTGGCGATGCGCATGCGCGGCTTGAGCTTGATCGCATCACCCGGAATGCCCGAGCCGGCGGCACCGGCCGCACTGGTCTCCAGCATCGCGCGGCCGTCGCGGCGCACCAGGCGCAGCACCTGGCCGGGGTAGATCAAGTGGGGGTTGGCGATGTCCTTGCGGTTCATGCCCCACAGCTCGGGCCAGCGCCACGGAGCTTTGAGGAAGAGCTTGGAGATGTCCCAGAGCGTGTCGCCCTGCTTGACGGTATGGCTGTCGGGGGCGTCGGCGGCCAGGTCGACCAGGGGCACACCTTGCGTCGCGATCTCGTCGGCCGCTTGCTGCTGGGCCGGAGTCACGGGGTAGCGCGTGCCTTGGGCGAGGGCAGCGCCACTGCTGGCCAGGGCCAAGGCAGTCAGCAGAAGGGCAGGGGCTTGCAGGCGAGAGGGCATCGCGGGCGGTCTCCGAACGGGAATGGGGCGCGTAGGCGAAAATCCCTCCTTCGCGTCCGCAGGGATTCTGCACGCAATCCCGCGTCCGGTCTGCCCGAAAACGCCCCCTGCAAGTCGTCAAATGCGGCTTGTTTGCGACTGCTTACACATGCCCCAGCTCAAGATCCTTCGTTACCCCGATCCCCGCCTCCAGACCGTGGCCAAGCCGGTGGAGGCCGTCGATGAGCGCATCCGCCAGCTCGTCGACGACATGCTGGAGACCATGTACGCCGCTGACGGCGTGGGCCTGGCGGCCACCCAGGTCAATGTGCATGAGCGGGTGGTCGTGATCGACACCTCCAAGGACCGCGACGAGCCGCGTGTGCTGATCAACCCTGAGATCACCAAGTTCAGCGAGGGCTTTGTCGAAGGCGAGGAGGGTTGCCTGTCGGTGCCCCAGACCTACGACAAGGTGCCGCGCCATGCCCAGGTGACGGTGCGCGCGCTGGGTCGTGACGGCCAGCCTTACGAATTCGATGCCGACGGCCTGCTGGCCGTGTGCGTGCAGCACGAGCTGGACCACCTGCTGGGCAAGGTTTTCGTCGAGTACCTGAGCCCGCTCAAGCGCGAGCGCATCAAGACCAAGATGGTCAAGAAGGCCCGCGAGGAGGAGGCTGAGGCCAAGCAGCGCAGCAAGAGGTTTTGACCCACCCCCTACCGGCTGCGCCGGCCCCCTCAAGGGGGCGCTGCCAGTGGCCTGGCAAAGCCAGTTCCACGGCAGCCGCTGAGCTGGATTGGGTTTCCGCCTGCATGGGGTTTGTTGATGAGAGTTGTTTTTGCTGGGACTCCGGAATTTGCGGCGGTGGCGCTGGATGCGCTGCTGGCGGCCGGCTTTGAGCTGCCACTCGTCCTGACCCAGCCCGACCGCCCGGCCGGGCGTGGCATGAAATTGCAGGCCAGCGCCGTCAAGCAGCGCGCCGTGGCGGCCGGCATCCCGGTGGCGCAGCCGCAGGGCCTGAAGCTGGACGGCAAGTACGCCAGCGATGCGGCGGCCGCACGCGAGGCGCTGCTGGCGGCACGGCCCGATGTGATGGTGGTGGCCGCCTACGGCCTGATCCTGCCGCAGTGGGTGCTCGATCTTCCCCGGCTCGGGTGCCTCAACATCCACGCCTCGTTGCTGCCCCGCTGGCGCGGCGCTGCGCCCATCCACCGCGCCATCGAGGCTGGCGATGCCGAAACCGGCGTCACCATCATGCAAATGGACGCGGGGCTGGACACCGGCGCCATGGGTTTGGTCGGGCGCGAGCCCATCGCTGCCTCCGACACCACGGCCTCGCTGCACGACCGCCTCGCGCTGCTCGGTGGCCAGTTGATCGTGCAGGCCCTGCGGCAGCCACCGGCCTATGTGCCGCAGCCGCTTGATGGCATCACCTACGCGCACAAGATCGAGAAGGCCGAGTCCGTCATCGACTGGCGCCAGAGCGCGGCCGAGATCGAACGGCGGCTGCGCGCCTTCGACCCCTTCCCCGGCGGCAGCACCACGGCCGGCGGCGAGGCGCTCAAGGTCTGGCGTGTCGCGTTGGCCCCTGGTGACGCTGAACCTGGTCAGGTGATCGCGCCCGACGTGGTGGCCTGTGGCAGCGGCGCGCTGCGCTTGCTCGAACTGCAGCGCCCCGGCGGACGGCGTGGGCCGGCCGCCCAGGTGCTGCAAGGCAAGCCCTTGACGGTGGGCGAGCGGCTCGGGGATTGAGCCCCTTCTACGTGCCAATTCCTGCCTTGCGGCCAGCGCGGTGGGTTTGACAATTCGGGTGCATTTCCGACTCAGCCCAGCCCATGAAGCGCCTCGCCCTCCTGCTGCCCCTGCTCGCTGCCTTCACGGCCTGCGAGCAGCTCGGCATCGAGGACCCGGCCAAGGTCGCGGCCGCCAAGGAGGCCGAGGGCAAGGCCATTGGCAGCGCCTGCCGCCATGCGATGCGGGCCATTGAAGACTGCTACGTGCTCAACCCCAAGGCGCAAAAGGCAGCGATCTACAACGGCTGGCGCGAGATGGACGAGTACATGCGCGAGAACAAGCTCGAAGGCGTGGTGCCCGTCGTCCCGCGCCCCGACCCCAAGAAGCCCAAGGCGGTGGACGAAGAGGTCGAGACCAAGCCGATGCCCAAGGCCGAGGCCAAGGTCGAGGGGAAGGCTGAGGGCAAGGCAGACGCCAAGCCCGACAACAAGGCAGACGCCAAGGCGCACTGAGCGCCGTGCCTGGCCGCCGGTGCAGCGGCACTTCAGGAGCCCGATTCAGCAGTTGGTCGCGCCACGCTGGCGGGTGCGGCGGCGCTTGCGCACAGTCAGCGCATCGCCACTCGCTCCGCTGGAGAACCGCCATGCCCGCACCTACTCGTCGCCTCGTTGCCCTGGCCGCCTGCGGCCTGCTTCTCACCGCTGCACTGCCGGCCTCGGCCTGGAACTGGCATTGGGGCAAGGGCGAACGCGTGCGCGGCAATGGCGAGGTCGTGACCGAGGTGCGCAGCCTGGGCGACTTCGACGCCATTTCCCTCCAAGGCGACCTCAACGCCGTGGTGCGCCAGGCCGGTGCCATCAAGGTCGAGCTGCGTGCCGACAAAAACCTGCTGCCCTACCTGGAGACGCGCATCGTCGAAGGCGCCAAGGGCCGCACCCTGGAGATCGCGCCCAAGCGCGGCTATGAGCCCGTGGGCAGCGCGCCCATCACCATCAGCGTGGACCTGCCCAGCCTGCGCGGTGTCTCCATCGCCGGATCTGGCAAGGCGCGGGTGACGGCCTTCAAGGTCGGCCGCCTGGACGCCAGCATCGCCGGCTCGGGCGACGTGGACCTCGACGGCCTGCAGGCTGACCAGCTCCACGTGAGCATCGCCGGCAGCGGTGACGTGGTCGCCAAGGGCCGCGCCTCGCAACTGCAGGCCAGCATCGCCGGCTCCGGCGACGTGAAGGCCCTCGGCCTGGCCTCCGACGAGGCCCGCGTCAGCATCTCAGGCAGCGGCAACGCCCAGGTGCAGGCGGCCCAGAAGCTCAAGGTCTCCATCGCCGGCTCGGGCGACGTGCGTTATGCCGGCTCGCCCGAGGTCAGCAGCTCCGTTGCGGGCAGCGGCTCGGTCAGGCGCGTGAACGACTGAGGCCGCGACGCCCCTGTCGGACGAACAAGCCCGTGAGGCCCAGGCCCATCAGCAGCCAGCTGCCCGGCTCGGGCACCGCCGTGATCGAGTAGTTGTGCCCGCTGGTGCTCACGAGGCTGGTGCCCGGCGTCAGGGTGTCGAAGAAAAGCCGCGCGGTGTTGCCCGCGTCCATCGCGTCACCGTTGCTGGCAGAAACCTGCAGGTGGGCAAAGACCTGCATGCGGTCGCCCACTTCGAGATACATCACACCGCTGTCGCTCAAGGTGTTGTCGCCGCAGGCGCTCAGCGCTCGGTCGCCGCGCTCATTGCCGCCGCCAAAGGGGTTGGTGTTGAACACCGAGTAGGTCAGCCGTGCCAGGCCGGACGGGCTCAGTTCGGGATCGCCGCTGCAGGCGCGCACGCCGTGGAGGTCGGCTCTCCAGCTCACTTGCACGCTCTGTCCGGGTGTGCCGGTCACGGTGAAGAAGTCCCAGAACTCCACGCCGCCGCCCGTCGAAATGTTGGCGCCTGCATTGCGGAAGCCTTCCGCGGTCGTGCTGGCCGCTGCATGCAAGGAGCCGATGGCCGCCGTGCCCACAAAGCTCGCACTCACCGACATCTCCATCTCACGCCCGTAGCCGTAGTGCCAGAAGGGCGTGCTGTAGCTCGTCGACATGGAGACGGTTTGCGGCCCGGGCGACGGTGGGTCGGGCTCGCGGGTGTCCGAGTAGGACCAATTGGCCATGGTGTGCCAGCCGCTGATGCTGGGGTAGACGATGGCGGTGCCTGGCGTGCTGGCCGCGTGGACCAGGACCGGGGCCAGAGCCAGACAGGCGGTGAGCAGGAAGGGAACTCGCATGGAGGGGCCTCAGGACGCTTGCGCTGTGGCCCGCAGTGTGTGAGCCACACCCAGCCGTGCGCATGATGCAGTTGCACCATGCCAGCCCCCTGAGGCGCGGGGAGTCAGCCCAGCGCGGCGATCAGCTCGCTGCGGTGCCTGACCTGCAGCTTGTCGTACACGTGGCTGAGGTGGTTGCGCACCGTGGCGGGGGAGATGCCCAGGGCGGCGGCGATGGCGGTGTTGGAGGCGCCGCGCGCAAAGCGCTGCGCGATGTCGCGCTCGCGTGGGCTGAGCTGGTCAGCCAGGCGGGCGGGCTCTAGGCGCAGCAGCCAGCCATCGCCATCGGGCTGGGCGTGCAGGCTGAGGCCCTGTTTGGGCAGCGGCCAGACCTGGCCACGGGCGAGGGCGCGCAGCGCCTCGGGCTCCAGGTGCACGTTCTGCGGCGCGACGCCGGACCACATCAGCTGGCAGTAGGACGGCGTGGTCTGCACATAGGCGCCTCGGGCGTTGACGCGCGCCATGCTCAGGTGCTGCAGGCCCGTGGCTGGCAGGCGCAGCAGGGCCATGCGGCGGCAGGCCGAGTAGGTTTGCGCGACTTCGGGCCCCAGCCGCTCCAGCAGCGCCAGTTCCGCCGCCGTGCCGCGCTGCCCGGGCGTGTGGCGCACCAGGATGATGACGACCAGGAACTGCGGCTCGGCCCCCGGCAGTGCAATGCACAGCGTGTGCTGGAAGCCAAAGCGTTCCAGGTGCGCATGCAAGGGCGCGAACTCGGGGCCGGCCAGCAGCGGGTCGTCCTTGTCGTGGCGGCGCGCCGTGCCAGGCTCGGCCACCAGGCGCGGAGCCAATACATCCAGGTGGGCCACGCCGGCCCAACTGGCCATCAAGGCGGGCACGTCCGCAAAGCCAGTGAAGTGGGCGTCCAGGAAGGCGGGGCGGTCCACGTGCGTCGTCACCAGCATCGCGGCATCGAAGTCGATCTGCGTGCGCAGCCAGCCAAAGGCTGCGTCGGCATAGGCGGCGGTGTCGCCTTCGAGGCTTTGCTGGTACAGCGGCAGTGGCGAGAGGGCGGCAGTCGGTGGCATGGTTGTGGCGGCTCGGAGGTGGCGCCACGGTAAGGGCGCTGGCGTGGGGGCGCAAGTCGGCCGGGCCGCTTCTGCTGGGTCTTGTCTGCCGAGCCCTGTCTGCCGGGCCGCATACGCCATCGGCACCCGCGCACAAGCCTGGGGCAGAGAATGCGCGCATGCATGGGTCCCGCCCGCTCACGGCCTTGCTGCGCCACCCCGACTTCCGCCAAGGCGTGCGCGACATGCTGCCGCCCTCGCTCGGCCTCGCGGCCTGGGGCCTGGTCACGGGCGTGGCCATGGTCAAGAGCGGGCTCACGCTCTGGCAGGCGCTGGGCATGTCGCTGCTGGTGTTTGCGGGCAGTGCCCAGCTCGCGTCCTTGCCGCTGTTGGCGGCTGGCGCGCCGTGGTGGGTCATCCTCGGCACGGCCTTTTGCGTCAATCTGCGCTTCGTGATCTTCAGCGCCCAGTGGCGTGGCTACTGGGGGCACCTGCCGCGCTGGCAGCGGCTCTTGATGGCCTACTGGGCCACGGACCTCGCCTATGTGCGTTACGTGCAGCGCTACCCGAGCGGCCAGCCGGCGCCGGGCCAGGTGCCTTATTTCATCGGCGGGGCGTTGGTGATGGCGGTGTGCTGGCATGTGCTGTCCATCATTGGCATCGTGCTGGCCGACCGTGTGCCCGCGCACTGGGGCCTGGGCTTTGCAGGCACGCTGGCCCTGCTGGGCATGTGCTACTCGCTGCTGACCGAGCGCGTGCTCTGGGCGGTGGCGGCGGTGGCAGGCCTGGTGTCCATTGCCACCTACCACCTGCCCTTCAAGCTCAACATCATTTGCGCCATCGTCGTGGCCGGCGCGCTGGGCTTGTGGCTGGAGCGGCGCAGGGGGGCTCGCGGTGGATGAGCGTTCGGTCTACGTCTGGGTCGCCATCGCCGGGCTGGCGGTGGTCAGCGTGGTCACCCGCGGCTTCTTTCTGATCCCGTCGCGGCCCTGGCCGCTGCCGCCCTGGCTGCGCGATGCGCTGAAGGTGGCGCCGCTGGCCGCCCTGGTGGCCGTGGTGGCGCCCGAGATCTTCATGACGCAGGGCGAGGTCATCGCCACCTGGCAGGACGCCCGCTGGCCCGCCGCCCTGGTGGCCACCGCCGCCTACTACCTCTGGCGGCGTGACATCCTGTTCACCATCGTCATCGGCATGGCCGTGATGCTGTGCCTGCGGCTTGGGGTCGGTTGGTAACCGCTGGAAACCGCGCGCGGTGAGAATGGCGGCGTTGTCCTGTCCCTCTCACCCACCTGCGTCCCATGAACGTCATTCGCTTTTCCGATCTCGTCGCTGCCGGCAAAGTCTCCGGCAAGCGTGTCTTCATCCGTGCCGACCTGAACGTCCCGCAGGACGACGCCGGCAACATCACCGAGGACACCCGCATCCGCGCCTCCATCCCCGCCATCAAGCTGGCCCTGGATGCCGGTGCGGCCGTGATGGTCACCTCCCACCTGGGCCGCCCCACCGAGGGTGAGTTCAAGCCCGAGGACTCGCTGGCCCCGGTCGCTGCCCGCATGCAGGAATTGCTCGGCCGCCCTGTCAAGCTGGTGGCCAACTGGGTGGACGGCGTGGCCGTGCAGCCCGGCGAGCTGGTGCTGCTGGAGAACTGCCGCGTCAACAAGGGCGAGAAGAAGTGCAACGAGGAGCTGTCCAAGAAGCTCGCCGCGCTGTGCGACATCTTTGTCCACGACGCCTTCGGCACCGCCCACCGCGCCGAGGCCACCACCTACGGCATCGCCCAATTCGCCCCCATCGCCTGCGCCGGCCCGCTGCTGGCCGCCGAGATCGACGCCATCTCCAAGGCCCTGGCCAACCCCAAGCGCCCGCTGGTGGCCATCGTCGCCGGCTCCAAGGTCTCGACCAAGCTGACCATCCTGCAAAGCCTGTCCAAGAACGTGGACGGCCTGATCGTCGGCGGTGGCATTGCCAACACCTTCATGCTGGCGGCCGGCCTCAAGATCGGCAAGTCGCTGGCCGAGGCCGACCTCGTCGGGGACGCCAAGGCTGTGATCGAGGCCATGAAGGCGCGCGGCGCCGCCGTGCCCATCCCCGTGGACGTGGTCACCGCCAAGGCCTTTGCCGCCGACGCGCCCGCCACCGTCAAGGCCGCCACCGACGTGGCTGACGACGACCTGATCCTCGACATCGGCCCCAAGACGGCCGCCATCCTGGCCGACCAGCTCAAAGCCGCCGGCACCATCGTCTGGAACGGCCCGGTCGGCGTGTTCGAGTTCGACGCCTTCGCCAAGGGCACCGAAACCGTGGCCCGCGCGATTGCCGACAGCAGCGCCTTCAGCATCGCCGGCGGCGGCGACACCCTGGCGGCCATTGCCAAGTACGGCATCGAGAAGCAGGTGGGCTACATCTCCACCGGCGGCGGCGCCTTCCTCGAAGTGCTGGAGGGCAAGACCCTGCCGGCCTTCGAGATCCTGGCCAAGCGCGCCGCTGGCTGACATGAGGCCCCTCGCCCAACCTCGCCACGCTGAACGCGGGCGAGTCTGGTCGGTCTGGCAGACCGCGCCTGCCCTTGCGGGCAAGCCCTTCGCCAGGCATGAACGGTCCACTGGACCGTTCAGGTCCGGGCTCAGCCCCCAAGGGGACGAAACTGTCAGCGGCGTTGAGCCGCAGACAGCCTCTGACGGGCCGGCTTGGGGCGGCCCGGCGCTCGGCCCCAAATGCCGGTGAGCTGAGCCCATGGCCCTGCGTTGGCTGCTCGCCATCCTCACCGTTCTCACGGTGCTGGCGCTGTACGCCAACGAGCAGGGCCGCACGCGCTGGCTGCCGGTGGATGGGCGCACGCCTGGCCAATTGCTGAAGGCGGTTGATGACCAGCCTGACGGCGGTGCGAGCACGGCGCACCTGCTGAAGCTGCCCGACGGCGGGGTGGCCATGGAGTGCGAGCTGAAGGCGGGCTTCCAGTGGCCCTACTGCGAGCTGCAGATCGATCTCGGGCGCGCGGGCATCGACTTCACGCAGTTCAGCCATGTGCGCTTCGCACTGGAAGCCGAGGGCCCCACGACCGACGGCAAGCCACCGCAGGTGCGCGTCTTCCTGCTCGGCCGCCGCGTGGGTCAGGCCCTGCCGGTGCCGCCGGGCGGCTACAAGCCGCATGAAGTCGTGTGGTCGGCGTCGCGGGCCGCCAGCGCCGTGGAGCTGCGGCCCGACCAGTTCGTTGTCAGCTCCTGGTGGATGCGCGAGCATCCCGAGCGCATCGAGGAGATCGGCCCCAAGCTCGACCAGGTGCACATCCTCAGCATCGGCACCGGCGGCAATGTCGCGCCGGGCTTGCACCGCATCCGCCTCTACTACGCCGAGCTGGTGGGCACCTGGATGCCCGTTGGTACCTTGCGCCTGGGGCTGCTGCGGCTGTGGATGGTTTCGTTGCTCGTCGATCTGGCGCTCGACGCCCGCGCCGCCCACCGCCGCCTGCGTCGCCACACCGACGACCTCGAGCAGCGTGTGGAGCGCGACCCGTTGACCCAACTCGCCAACCGCGCGGGCGTCGAGCGGCTCGTCGAGGAACTGCGGCGCCAGCCCGACAGCAGCTACCCCGTGTCCATCGTCTTCCTCGACATCGACCGCTTCAAGGACATCAACGACGCCCATGGCCACACGGTGGGCGACGCCGTGCTGGTGCAGTTTGCAGGCGCGTTGCGCCACCACCTGCCGCGCGGCGACCTGGTGGCCCGCTGGGGCGGCGAGGAGTTCCTGATCCTGATGCGCCAGACCACGGCGGCCGAGGCCACCAGCGCCGCCCAGCGCCTGCGTGACCGCCTGGCCGCCGAGGCCTGGCCCGAGGGCCTGCACATCACCGCCAGCTGGGGCGTGGCCGAGGCTGGCACGCCCGCCGAGATGGCCGACTGCCTGCAGGCCGCCGATGCCGCCATGTACCGCGCCAAGCGCGACGGGCGCGACCGTGTGGAGACGCGCTTCTAAAGTTGCCCCGCGTCGGGTTTGCGAGCCACAGCGCCGCCCACGCCTCGCCGGACAATCGCGGCCTCGCACCCGGGCATGGGCGAAAGACTCTCAACCTCTCAGATCCACCTCGTTCAGGCACCCATCTTGAGCACCTCTGCTGCGTCCACCGCGCCCACCGGCGCCTCCGTGGCGGCGGCCGGCCCCGACATCCTCGGCCAGCCGGGCCGCCTCTTTGTTCTGTTCTTCACCGAAATGTGGGAGCGCTTCTCCTACTACGGCATGCGCGCCCTCTTGGTGCTCTTCCTCGTCACCGAGGCGAGCAAGGGCGGCTGGGGCTGGAGCCGGGCCGATGCCCAGAACCTTTACGGCACTTACACCGGCCTCGCCTACCTCACGCCCATCATCGGCGGCTACATCGCTGACCGGCTGCTCGGTACCCGGCGCTCGGTGCTACTCGGCGGCTTCATCATCGCGGCCGGCCACATCGCCCTCTTTCTGGACACCGTGCCGAGCTTCTACGTCGGCCTCGGTCTCGTCATCCTCGGCACCGGCCTCTTCAAGCCCAACATCTCGGCCATCGTCGGCCAGCTCTACAGCAAGGACGACTCAGGCCGCCGCGACGGCGGCTACACGCTGTTCTACATGGGCGTGAATGCGGGCGCCTTCTTCGGCATCTCGCTGTGCGGCTACATCGGCGAGAAGCTGTCCTGGAACCTCGGCTTCGGGCTCGCCGGCGTGTTCATGATCCTCGGGGCGCTGCAGTTCTACTTCTCGCGCGAGCTCTTCGGCAGCATCGGTGACCGGGTCGACCGCAACAGCACCGTCACCGCGTCAAACGCTGACGACGCTCCGGCCCACGTGATTGCCGACCGCCTCAAGGCCGTCATCGTCTTCTCGCTCTCGACCATCTTCTTCTGGTTCGCCTTCGAGCAAGCCGGCGGCTCCATGACCATCTTCGCGGCCGACTACACCGACCGCACCTTGGTGGGCACGGCGGGCATGGTCTTCAAGCTCATCAACACCGCGATGACGCTCGTGCCGGCTGCTTTGCTGACCTGGCTGCTCTTCAAGCTCTACCGCGGCACCGGCGGCCGGGTCTGGCTGGCCAATCTGACGCTGGCCGTCGCCTTCGCCATCATCTGGGGCCTGTGCCTCTGGATGCTGGGCCGCGAGTTCGCAATGGACCAGAGCGAGGTGCCGGCCACCTGGTTCGGCGTGCTCAACAGCTTCTTCATCGTCGTGCTGGCGCCGATGTTCTCCAAGCTCTGGGAAGAGCACTGGAACCCCAGCGGCCCGGTCAAGTTCGGCGTCGGCCTCATCTTGCTCGGCCTCGGCTTTGCCGTGCTCGCGCTCGGCGCCTCTGGCATCGCCCCCGGCGCCAAGACGGCCCAGGTCAGCATGATGTATCTGACGTTGGCTTACCTGCTGCACACCATGGGCGAGCTTTGCGTGTCGCCCGTCGGCCTGTCCTACATCTCCAAGCTTGCGCCGGTGCGCTTGCTCGGTCTGATGTTCGGCTTCTGGTACCTCAATGCCGCCATCGCCCACAAGCTCGGCGGCTCCGTCGGCGCCTACATCGACCAGGTCTCGCAGGCCTGGTCCATGTCCGCCTTCTTCCTCATCTTCACCGCCATCCCGGTCGCGGCTGGCCTCGTGCTGATGGCGATGACGCCGATCATGAAGCGGTGGATGCACGGGGTGCATTGAGGGACTGCAAGCGCTGCAGCGAAAGTCCTGATGGAGCCGGGAAGCGGCGGCACGCAATAGCTCCGTGGCTCCCGGCCGCTTCGCGGCCTCCTCAGGATGAGGAGGGT
>CALMQC010000409.1 GCA_937871895.1 uncultured Roseateles sp.
GGATCCCAGGGTCGGGTCCTCGCCCGCACCTTCGACGGTGCGGCCCCAGCGCGCGTCACGGCCGATGTCCACATTGGGCGCAAAGGTCCAGTGGATGCCCACGGCCCGCGCCTCACGCGCGGCCACGGCTTGGGCTTCTTGCGCGACGGCCGGGTCCCAGCTCGCGGCCATGGCGAGGGGCACGGGCATCACTGTGTGGAAGCCATGGATCACATCAAAGCCCACCAGCAGCGGGATGCCGAGCCGCGTCTTGAGCGCCATCTGCTGGAAGCGGTTGATGTCCGCCGCCGTCTTGAGCAGCAGCACGCTGCCGCCACGCCCGGCGGCCACTTCCTTGGCGGCACGCTCTTCTTCTTTCGGCACCTCCTGGAAGACGAAGTGCTGGGTGATCTGGCCGGCTTTCTCCTCCAGCGTCATGCGCGCCATCAGCGCGTCCACGCGGGCGCGGACGGCGTCGTCCGAGAGCTGGGCGAAGCTGCTGGTGGCAGCGGCCGCAGCGGCCACGGCGGTGAGGCCGACGAAGAGGCGGCGGAGCTTGTTGATCTTCAATGAGGCGTGCATGCGACTGGGTCCTTCTTAGTCGAGCGAAACAACGGTGAGCGAAGCCGGCGCGAGGTCGAGCACCAGGCAGCCGCAAGCGGCGTCCTGGCGCGCCGTGATGGGCTTGGGCGCCACGACCTGCGGCTGCTTGAAAGTATTGACGCTGTCGAAGCGCGGGGCCGTCAGGGTTTCGCCGTGTGCGGCGGTGGCCGTACCGGCCTTGAGTTGCAGCGTCAGCGGCTCGGTGGGGTGCACGTTGGTGAGCGAGACCCAGACCTTGCCGTCACGGCCACGGGCGGCCACGCTGTCAAAGCGCGGCAGCTCGGTGTCGGCGAGCTTGAAGGGCTGGCCGTCGTGCTGGCTCTTGAGCAGCTTGGCGTCCTGGAAGGGCACGTAGAGCTTGAAGGCGTGGTAGCTGGGGGTGAGCACGATGCCGGTGTCAGACGTGAGGATCATGGCCTGCAGCACATTGATCATCTGCGCAATGTTGGCGATGCGGACACGGTCAGCATGCCGGGCAAAGAGGTTGATGTTGAGCGCGGCGAGGATGGCGTCGCGCTGCGAGTTCTGCTGTTGCAGGAAGCTGGGGTTGCTGCCGGCCGTGGGGGCGTACCAGGCGCCCCATTCGTCCACCACCAGGGCGACCTTCTTCTCGGGGTCGTAGCGGTCCATGATGGCCGAGTGCTTGGTGACGAAGGTCTCCATGTCCAGCGTGGCCTTGAGAATGGCCATGTACTCGCCCTCGGCAAAGTCGGTGGCGGGGTGCGAGGGCGGCCATTTGTCCAGGCCCGTGTAGCTGTGCAGCGAAAGGCCCTCGATGCCCCAGCTGTAGAGCGCGTGCTCCTTGACGTGGCGCATCACCACCTCGGTGAAGCGGTAATCGTCGCGGTTGGGGCCGGAGGCGATGCGGCGCATCTTCTGGCCCTCCTTCTGCTGGTCGGGGTGGAAGTTGACGGCGAAGCTGGCGTACTTCTTCATCTCGGCCGCGTACTCCTCGGGCGTCATGGAGCCGCCACAGCCCCAGACCTCGTTGCCGATGCCGAGCAGCGGCACCTTGAAGGGCTTGGCCGCGCCGTTGCGCACGCGCTCCTGCGCGAGGCTGCTGGGCTTGGCCGAGGTCATGTACTCCAGCCACTCGGCCATCTCGCGCACGGAGCCGGAGCCGACGTTGATGGAGACGTAGGCTTCGGCGCCCACCTGCTCGGCCAGGTCCATGAACTCGTGCGTGCCAAAGCTGTTGGGCTCGATCACGCCACCCCAGTCGGGGTTGAGGGTCTTGGGGCGGCGGGCCTGGGGGCCGATGCCGTCACGCCAGTGGTACTTGTCGGCGTAGCAGCCGCCGGGCCAGCGGATGTTGGGCACCTTGAGGGCCCGCAGCGCCTCGACCACGTCCTTGCGGATGCCGCGCGTGTTGGGGATCTTGGAGTCCTTGCCGACCCAGATGCCGCCATAGATGCCGGTGCCCAGGTGCTCGGCAAACTGGCCGAAGAGGTGGCGGCTGATCTCGGGGCCGGGGGCGTCGGTGGCCACGGTGAGTTGCACGCGCGGGGCGTCGGCCGCGAAGGCGGTGCTGCACAAGGCGGCGCTCACGCTGAGCAGGCATGTCAATGCGCCTATCGGGGTCCACTTCTTGGGCATGGGTTGGTCTCCAAAAGCCGTGATTGTGAAAGCGCTTCCGCCTCTCAGGCAGCCAAAGGCTTATCGATTTGGCGCGGGGCCATATGGACTTTGAATTTCAAGGAAAACACGGCTTGCCTTGCGGGCGCGCGTGCGCACCCAATGCCGCATGAAACGACGCACCCTCCTGCAAGCTGGCGCAGCCGGCCTCACACCAGCCGCTTCTCTCAGCCTCGCTGCCACCGGCCCCACCAGCGGCCGCGAGGTGCTGACCCTGACCCAGGGCTGGCGCTTCCATGACGGCGACATCCCCGCCCCCAAGATCCTCGGCCACGACTGGACCTATGGCAGCGCCAAGGCCGGCAATGCGCAAGGCGCGGCCGCGCCCGACTACGACGACTCGGACTGGCCGCTCGTCAACCTGCCGCACGACTTCGCGGCCAGCCAGCCCATCGAGCAGGGCACCAATGTCAGCCAGGGCTACCGCCGGCGCGGCATGGCCTGGTACCGGCAGTCGGTGAAGTTCGACGACGCCGACCGTGGCCGCCACCTGGAGCTGCAGATCGACGGCGCCGCCACGCACGCCACCGTGTGGGTCAACGGCACCCTCGTGCACCACAACTACAGCGGCTACAACGAGATGGCCATCGACCTCACGCCCTACGCCACTTACGGCGAGGCGGTGAACACCATCGTCGTGCGCGTGGACGCGGTGGCCATGGAGGGCTGGTGGTACGAAGGCGCGGGCCTCTACCGCGAGGTGCGCATCGTCAAACGCGCGGCCACGCACATCGTGACCGACGGCGTGTTTGCGCACCCGGTGAAGCGGGGCGAGGGCTGGGTCATCCCCATTGAAGTGACGCTGGCCACGCTGGCGGACAAAGCCCAGCCGGTGACGTTGGAGTGCGAGCTGCTGGACGCACGCGGCACGCACGCCAAGGCCAGCACGCGGGTGCAGGTCCCCATGCTGCGCCAGGCCGTGGCCAAGCTGCAGATCAAGCACGACAAGCCGGAGCTCTGGAGCCCCGCGCGGCCCCACCTCTACCGCGTCGTCACGCGCGTGCTGCAGGGTGGGCAGGTGCTGGACGAGCTGACCACGCCCTGCGGCTTCCGCACGCAGCACTTTGATGCCGACCGGGGCTTCTTCCTCAACGGCCAGCCGCTCAAGATCCAGGGCGTTTGCATCCACCAGGACCATGCCGGTGTGGGCGTGGCGGTGCCGCCGGCCTTGATCGACTTCCGGCTGCGGCGCTTGAAGGAGCTGGGCTGCAACGCCATCCGCTGCTCGCACAACGCGCAGGACCGCGCCTTCATGGACGCGTGTGACCGGCTCGGATTCCTCGTCATGGCCGAGAACCGGCTCTTCAACCCGTCGCCGCAGTACGTGGAGCAGCAGCTGAAGTGGCTGGTGCGGCGAGACCGCAACCACCCTAGCGTGTTCATGTGGTCGGTCTTCAACGAAGAGCCGATGCAGGGCACGGCGGGCGGCTACGAGATGGTGCGCCGCATGCGCGAGGTCGTGCGCGACCTGGACACCAGCCGCCCCGTCACCGCCGCGATGAACGACGGCCTCTTCACGCCGCTCAATGTCTCGCACGCGCTCGATGTGCTGGGCTTCAACTACCAGCAGGACCAGTACGACGCCGTGCATGCGGCGCGGCCCAAGCTGCCGCTGATGTCGTCCGAGGACACCTCGGCCTTCATGCTGCGCGGTTACTACGGCCCGCGCGACGACAAGCGCCACCTGATCCCAAGCTACGACGACGATGCCGCCCCCTGGGGCGCCACGCACCGCAAGGCCTGGAAGGCCATTGCCGAGCGGCCCTTCATCGCCGGCGGCTTTGTCTGGACGGGCTTTGACTATCACGGCGAGCCCACGCCCTACGAGTGGCCGTCCAACAGCTCGGTGTTCGGCATCATGGACCTGTGCGGCTTCGAGAAGACCGCCTTCCACATCCACCAGGCGCAGTGGGTGCACGACCGCCCCGTGCTCGCCCTCGTGCCGCACTGGAACTGGCAAGGCCGCGAAGGCCAGCCCGTCAAGGTGATGGTGTGCAGCAACCTCGACGAGGTGGGCCTGGAGCTGAACGGCCGCCTGCTCGGCCGCCAGCCGGTGGACCGCTGGACCATGAACCACTGGCAGGTGCCGTATGAAGCCGGCGTGCTGCGCGCTCTGGGCTGGAAGGCCGGCCGCCTGGTGGCCAAGGCCCAGGTCGAGACCGTGGGCACGCCCACCGCGCTGCGCCTGGTGCCGGACCGCAGCAGCTTGCGTGGCGATGGCGTGGACGTGGTGCCCGTGCGCGTCGAGGCCATCGACGCGCAAGGCCGCGCGCATCCGCTCGCGAGCCACATGGTGCAGTTCCGCATCGAGGGCGGCGAGATCATTGGCCTCGGCAACGGCGACTCCAACAGCATCGAACCCGAGAAGGGCGATCGCCGCAGCCTCTTCCATGGTCTGGCTCAGGTCATCGTGCGCAGCAACGCCGGCGGCACCGGCGAGTTGAAGCTCACGACCAGCACGGACGGCCTGCAAAGCGCAGGCGTGAGCCTCGCCCTCACCCCCGCCGCCGCGCCCCGCCAGCAAGCCACCGGTACCAGCCTGCAGGTGCTGCTGTGGTGGCAGCGCGCGCCGCTGCAAGCCACGGCGCCAGACCCGCAACTCCAACCCCCGCCGCAGGACATGAACTCCTGGCAGGGCTTCCAGGCCGGCAACCTGCTGCCCGCTGCCGCCTCCGCCGGCTATGTGCTCTGCGCCATCAACCACACGCCCTACTCCCGCATCCGCCGCGAGGGCGGTTGGGTAGAGGCCCCGAGCGTCACCGGCCGCTGCGAGGTCTACAGCAACGGCGTGCTGCTCGGCCGCAAGGCCGAGGCCGCCACCGCCCCGCTGCGCCTGCGCCTGCCGCCGGGCGAGGGGCAGCGGCGGCTGGCGTTTGTCTTCCAGGTGGATGCGGGCGAGAAGGTGGGGCTTGGGAGTGTGGTGAAGGTGCGGGTGTGAGGCGCTGAACGCTGCGCGGCGCGATGCGGCCACCGCACCGGCCGCACTGCCCTCTCAAGCACGCGAGTGGCGCGCATGGCCGGCATGTAGGGTGAGGTGGGGAAACGGAATCCCGATGCCATGGGCGTCAAAAGCCGCCTTGACGCGCTTCAGGTACTCCCGTCGCACATCCCATTGCGCCATGGGCTCGACTTTGAAGCGGCAACGAATCACCACGGCGCTGTCGACCACATCGTCGACGGTTTCTCGATCGTCGGCTCTGACGTCAATCACGGCGTACGCGAAGCTTGCGCTTCATCACACCACCGTCTCCCACGGCGCGGACAGGCGAACCGCCCCGTGGATGATGCCGACCATCGAGTAGGTTTGCGGAAAGTTGCCCCAGAGCTCTCCGGTGGCCGGCGACAGGTCCTCGCTGAGCAGGCCCAGAGGATTGCGGCTCGCCAGCATCGACTCGAAGGCTTCTCGGGCTTCTTCATGGCGGCCAATGCGCGCCAGGGCGTCGATGCGCCAGAACGAACAAACGTTGAACGCCGTCTCGGGGAGACCAAAGTCATCGCGAGCTTCGTAGCGCCGCATGAAGGGTCCGTCGCAGAGCGTTTTCTCCATGGCTTCCACGGTGCTGATGAAGCGCGGATCCTTGGCGCTCAGGAATCCCACCTCGCCCATCAACAGCACGCTCGCGTCGAGATCAGTGCCCTCAAAGCTCTCGACAAAGGCCTGCCGCTCATGGCTCCAGGCGCGCTGGATGATCTTGGCGTGAATGACCGTGGCGCGCTCCCGCCAATACTTGGCCCGTTCCGGCAGCGCCAGGCTGTGGGCCACATGGGCCAGTCGGTCGCACGCGGCCCAGCACATCAATGCCGACGAGGTGTGAATGCGGGCCCGGGTCCGCAGCTCCCAGATGCCGGCATCTGGCTGATCGTGCAGCCGCCAAGCCTGCTCGCCCATCAACTCCAGCGCCGCGAAGTCGCTGGCGTCCCCGCGTCGAAACAGGCGGTGGTCGTGAAAAGCCTGCGCAGCGCCCAGCACGACGTTGCCGTACACGTCGTGCTGAAAGTGCTCCTGCGCCTGGTTGCCGACCCGCACCGGCCCCATGCCGCGATAGCCACTGACATGAGGCAGAACGGTTTCGGGAAGGTCGGGCTCCAGGCCAATGCCGTAGAGCGGCTGCACATGACCGCCCTTTGAGCCCCGGACCACGTTGTAGAGCCAGTTCAGATAGCTCTCCATGGTGCCCACCTCTGACAGGCTGTTGAGCGCCCGCACCACGAAGAAGGCGTCGCGCAGCCAGCAGTAGCGGTAGTCCCAGTTGCGGCCGCTGTTTGGCGCCTCGGGAATGCTGGTGGTCATGGCCGCGACGATGGCGCCGGT
>CALMQC010000410.1 GCA_937871895.1 uncultured Roseateles sp.
CGGTTCCGTCAGGAAGCTTGACGGGCCCGCCCTTGGCCTCCCTGTCGACCATGCTCGCTACAAACGCTGCCCTGTCCTGGTTGATCCGTTCCAGCTCTTCAACTGCAGCGGCCGCGCCCCGCAGGTTGTCAGCGGACCACCCCGCTTGCAGCGCCGCGATGTAGCTGGGCAGGTGGTGTAGTGATGGCCAGACCAGTTGCATGGAAATTGTCTCGATGGTGTCAGGGGCAGCCGCCGCGCTTCACCTCAGCGCGAGCGACATGTGAACCTTGCCCTTGAAGCCGGAGTCGGTGCGTATGGCCATGGGCTCGATTCCCCAGGTGGTGAAGCCGACCGCGCGATAGAGGCGAAGGGCGGGCTCGTTGCCTTCGGTCAGCGTCAAGGAAAGCATGCACACCTCAGGCCTTAGGCGGGCAGCGGCAATGGCTGCAGCCATGAGCAACTTGCCGACACCTCGCGCCCGGCGCAATGGCTGGACGTACATGCCCAGCACCAGGGCGGTGTGACGGGTCTTGGGCTTGAGCGAATACTCGACAGCGACGGCACCCACGAGGTCGTCACCTTCCCAGGCGCCGAACGATGTTGCGCGTCCGCTGGCCGATCCGATGCGCTCAGCCCACCAGGACAGCGGCTCGGCCCTGCGCTCGGCGGCCGTGGTCGTGAAGGCATCGGCCGAGCGCTCGTAGGCCTCGAGCATCAGCGCTCGGTAGATTTCCAGGTGCGTAGCGTCGAGAGTGAGAACGTGCATCGGCTGCCCAGGTCACCAAGCTTCGCTGCAGCGGAATCAGCGCCGATTCCTCGGATGTTGGCCTGCGAGACGCTCATTGCCGCGCTTGTAGTTGCCCGTGATCCGGGCCATGAGCTGCTGCGCGTCAGATTCGTCACCGGTCTCGATCTCAGTGAGAAAGTCTACGGCGTCGCTGGCCCTGAGCGTAGACGCCACACGTCCAAGGTGCAGGATCTGCACTTCCCCATTCTTTCTTACTCGATAGGTGAAGCCAAGGGCCGAGCCTGGGCCTTCGCGGACCGGTGTCATGGGCGTACCTGTTCAGTTCGGGCGGCCAGTCGCGCCGCCGAGATGGCGTTCTCCCGGGTCCGTCCGCGCAGCTCGATGTACGCCGCTGCGTCTGCTGCGCGAGCGGGCTGGATGGTGATGGGCAGTGGCATCGGGGCGACCTGACCTCACGCGGTACCGACCAACAGACGCGCCGTTGCCGTGACGGCCGAGTCCGGGTGCTGTCGTGCGCGGCGCGACAGCGACATATGGCGAGGGATGACGCGCACTGGATTCCCGGGCCGCGACAGGCAAGATGCCATGTCAGGCGCCGCCCACCACCGTGTGTCGGCGTCGCACCTCCGCAATCGACTCCGCGATCAATGTTTCCAGGATCGCGGCATCCAGGTCTGCGAGACGCTTGAAGTACAGGCAGGCCTTGCCCATTCTGTGCTTCCCGAGCTGGGCCAGCTAGGATCGGCTTCGCCTTGACGAGTCGAGGGTCGTGCGGATGTACTCAAAAATGCGGCTGCGCCGCGCCAGGGCTTCCGGGCTTGTCGCATCGAGTGAGGACGTGGCGTTGGGCAACTTGATGACGTAGACCTCGGACAAGCTGTCGGTCTTGATGGGCGGCGGTTGGTTGTTTGAGGGGAGATCGGGTGGAACCTTGTAGAAATCGTTGACCAGGCAGACCAATCCTTGCAGCTCCTGCGGCGTCATCGCGTGAACGGTCACGACCTCCGCCAATTCGATCGGACGTGACCGACGACGAAGGGTTGCCGCCTGCTGCATCGTGTCGGGCGCAGGCAGCCTTGACAGCCATGGCCCCGCATAGCCCTTGACTCGAAAGATCTCTCCCGTACCAAAGTTCACTCCAACCCACGAAAGTAGGCCGTCGTTCGCGTACGCGCCAATCCATCTTTCGTAAAGACCGAACTTCAGCACAGCCACTTCTGTTGGATCCAGCGGGTCCGGATTGGTGGCCGCTTCATTGAGCAGTCGGGCCAGCTCAGTGAGCTGTACCGTGCGAACCTCCAGACGGCTGACAGACGGATCTGGACAAGCGGCATTCAGCGCAGAACTGCAAAGAAGAGCTGCTGCAAGAACAAGAAGACGCATCTGAGCACTCAGCTTTCGATTTGAGGCTTGGGCCGGATCGGCCATGGCCAGTCCCCTCGACGACTTGGTCAGGCGCCAGGTCTGGATGCGAGACGTTGAATGGCAACAAGAACGATGCAACCGACCAGCACCACGATGCAAAGGCGGACGACCACCGTCGCATGATTGAAGCACAGGGCAAAGCCCGGGGCGCAGGTGGCCTGAAGCAGCGCGTTGCG
Organism: uncultured Roseateles sp.; assembly: GCA_937871895.1. Classification (GTDB taxonomy): domain Bacteria; phylum Pseudomonadota; class Gammaproteobacteria; order Burkholderiales; family Burkholderiaceae_C; genus Pelomonas. The sequence continues at coordinate 2,332 of CALMQC010000410.1, forward strand.
GAGCGACATGTCGCCGATCTGACGAAGGCCGAGCACGAGCAGGAGCGGCATTGTGAGCGCGCCCATCAGGGCCACGAGCAGGCCGCTGCGCCGGCCGAACGCCAGCAATGCCGATGCGGCGAAAA
>CALMQC010000411.1 GCA_937871895.1 uncultured Roseateles sp.
CCTTCACTTCGGCTCGGCGGCCCTCGTTGGCGTGCCGGAGGCGCACAAGCGGCTGGTCAAACCGGCACCCTAGAGGCGGGGCCGCCCGCGAGTGCCGCTACGCTAGCGCCCCTGCACAACAGGGAGGCTTGGTCATGATTCTGGGTATCGACCTCGGTACCACGCACAGCGCTGCCACGGTGTTTCGCGACGGTGGCGCGGTGTTGATCCCGAACGCGCACGGCGACTTCCTCACGCCGTCGGCCGTGGCGCTGGACGACGCCGGGCACACCCTCATCGGACTGGCCGCCCGCGAGCGTGCCGTCAGCGCCCCGGCATCGGCGCAATTGGCCTTCAAGCGCTGGATGGGCGTGGACAAGAGCCTGCCGCTCATTGCGGGCAGCCACCGCAAGAGCCTGCGCGCCGAAGAGCTGTCGGCCCTGGTGCTGCAGTCGCTCAAGGCCGATGCCGAAGCCTTTCTGGGCGAGCCCGTGACCGAGGCCGTGATCACCGTGCCGGCCTACTTCAACGACGCTCAGCGGCGCGCCACCCGCACGGCCGGCGAGCTGGCGGGCCTCAAGGTCGAGCGCCTGCTGAACGAACCCACGGCGGCCGGCCTGGCCTATGGGCTGCAGGAGCGACCCGAGCACAGCCAGTTCCTCGTCTTCGACCTTGGGGGCGGCACCTTTGACGTGTCGGTGTTGGAGTACTTTGACGGCGTCGTTGAGGTGCGGGCCAGTGCGGGTGACACGCGGCTGGGGGGAGAGGATTTCAGCCGCGTGCTGGCGCAGGCCTTCATCCGCCGCGTTGAGGGCCTCACCGACCCTGAGCGCCAGGCCTGGTTGGACGAAGGCCACGGCTGGCGCGTGGCCGAGCAAGCCAAGCGTGATCTGGGAGAGCAGGACCTGGCGCAGTTGACCCACACCTGGCGGGGCCGGGAACTTGCGGCCAGCATCAGCCGCGCCGAATTTGAAGAGGCCAGCAAGGAGCTGCTGCAGCGCCTGCGCAGGCCCATCGAGCGAGCGCTGGCCGACGCGCAGCTCGACGTGAGCGGCCTCTCGGAGGTCGTGCTGGTGGGCGGTGCGACGCGCATGCCCATGATCCGCCAGCTCGTCACGCGCCTCTTCCAGCGCCTGCCGCTGCGCCATCTCGACCCCGACTTGGCGGTGGCCCTGGGCGCGGGCGTGCAGGCCGGGCTCAAGGCCCGCGATGCCGCGCTGGACGACGTGGTGCTGACCGACGTCATGCCCTATTCGCTGGGCATCATCACCTCCACCCAGATTGGCGAACGACAGGTGGACGACCGCTTCTCGCCGCTGATCGAGCGCAACACGCCGGTGCCGGTGTCCCGCACGGGCCACTTCCACACCATGGTCGACAAGCAGCGAGTGATCCTGCTCGATGTGCGTCAGGGCGAGTCGCCCATCGGCTCCGAGAACCTGGGCCTGGGCAAGCTGGAAATTGCCGTTGAGCCCAAGCCCGCTGGCGAGGCGGGCGTGGAGGTGCGCTTCACCTATGACGCCAACGGGCTGCTCGAAGTCGAAGCCCGAACCTGGCCCGATGGCGCGCAGCACGAGCTGGTGATCGAGAGCCGTGGCGCCCGTCTCAGCCCTGAGGAATTGGCGGAGGCCCGCGCACGCTTGGCGGCCCTCAAGCGCCACCCGCGCGACGAGCAGGACAACCGCTACCAGCTGGAGCGCGCCAAGCGCCTCTTTGAAGACCGCCTCGGCAACGACCGCGTGATGATCCAGGACTGGCTGGCGGCCTTCGAGGCCGCGCTGGAGAGTCAGGACGCCCGTGCCATTCGGGCGGCGCGGCAGGTGCTGCGTGAGCAGCTTGATTCCATCGACCGCGGATTCCACT
>CALMQC010000412.1 GCA_937871895.1 uncultured Roseateles sp.
GCGAGATCGGCCCGCTGGCCGATGAGATCGGCACGGCGCTGAAGAAGCGCTGGCTGAAATCGCTGGTGGGCTCGTCGCTGGCTTGCGACCAGGCACGCACCCGCTTGATGGCGACCTGCTGACCGTGGAAGGGGTCGAGCCCCAGGTAGACGTCGCTGGTGGCCCCTTCGCCCAGGCGTTTGAGGACCTGGTACTTGCCGATCTGGGCCGGGATGTCGTCGTCGATGCGGGCGTTCACGCGGGCATGATAGGCAGCGGCCCGCGAAGGGCGGCGCATGGAAAGCGCCTCGCCAGCCGGCCCGGCGTGGCAGAGCGCACGAAATCCTGCGCGGCAATGCTCGGCGGTCAGCACCGAGGGCCAGGCCCCGGTCCTCCCTAAAATCGCCCCATGATCCAAGCCAAGCAGGCGCTGCTCGCTGCACTCGCCCAAACCCTCCAAGACATCGCGCCCGGCTCGGCCGTTGCCGCCGCCTTTGAATCCCCCAAGCAGGCCGCCCATGGCGACCTGGCCTGCACGGCCGCCATGCAACTGGCCAAGCCGCTCAAGGCCAACCCGCGCGAGCTGGCCACGCGCTTGATCGCCGCGCTGCAAGCCCAGCCCGCCTTTGAGGCCTGGGTGCAGGCCCTGGAGATTGCCGGCCCTGGCTTCATCAACATCCGTCTCAAGCCTGCCGCCAAGCAGGCGGTCGTCAGCGAGGTGCTGGGCGCCGGCCTGACTTTCGGCAACCGCCCGGCCACCGGCAAACATGTGATGGTGGAGTTCGTCTCGGCCAATCCGACCGGCCCGCTGCATGTGGGCCATGCGCGCCAGGCAGCGCTGGGCGACGCCATGTGCTCGCTGTTCAAGACCCAGGGCCACGACGTGACCCGGGAGTTCTATTACAACGACGCCGGCGTGCAGATCGCCACGCTCGCCAACTCGACCCAGATGCGCCTCAAGGGCTTCAAGCCCGGGGATGCCGAGTGGCCCGAGGCCGCCTACAACGGTGACTACATCCAGGACATTGCCGACGCCTTTCTGCGCAAGGAAACCGTCACCGCCGACGACCGCGCCTTCACGGCCTCGGGCGATGTGAACGACCTGGACGGCATCCGTCAGTTCGCGGTGGCCTATTTGCGCCACGAGCAGGACTTGGACCTGCAGGCCTTTGGCCTCAAGTTCGACAGCTATTTCCTGGAGTCCAGCGTCTACAACGGCGGCCAGCTTGAGAAGACCGTGGAACGCCTCATCGCCAGCGGCAAGACCTTCGAAGAAGGCGGCGCGCTGTGGCTGCGCACCACCGACTACGGCGACGACAAGGACCGCGTCATGCGCAAGACGGAAGGTGGCTACACCTACTTCGTGCCGGACGTGGCTTATCACATCAACAAATTCGAGCGCGGCTACACGCAGTGCATCAACATCCAGGGCACCGACCACCACGGCACCATCGCCCGCGTGCGCGCCGGCCTGCAGGCCGTGAACCTCGGCATCCCGCAGGGCTTCCCGGACTACGTGCTGCACAAGATGGTCACCGTGATGAAGGGCGGCGAGGAGGTCAAGATCTCCAAACGCGCTGGCTCCTACGTGACCCTGCGTGACCTGATCGACTGGACCAGCCGCGACGCGGTGCGCTTCTTCCTGATCAGCCGCAAGGCCGATACCGAGTTCACCTTCGACGTCGACCTCGCCCTGAAGCAGAACGACGAGAACCCGGTGTTCTACGTGCAGTACGCGCATGCCCGCGTCTGCTCAATCTTGAACAAGTGGGGCGGCGACGTTGCCAGCCTGGCCACGGCCGACCTCAGCCTGCTGACGGCCCCGACCGAAGAGGCGCTGATGCTCAAGCTGGCCGCCTATCCCGACATGCTCAGCAGTGCCGCCGCCGGCCTCGCGCCGCACGACGTGGCCTTCTACGCCCGCGACCTGGCCGCCAGCTTCCACAGCTATTACGCCGCCGAGCGCGTGCTCGACCAAGCGCCCGCGCTCTGCCGTGCCCGCTGCGCCCTGCTGGCCGCCACGCGCCAGGTGCTGTCCAATGCGCTGGCGGTGTTGGGCGTGAGCGCACCTGAGCAGATGAGCCGAGAGCAGCAGGAGGCCGAATGACGGCAGAGAAGAAGGAGAAGGGCGGGTTCTTCGTCGGCGTGATCGTCGGGCTGCTGCTTGGCCTGGCCATCGCCCTCGGGGTCGCGCTCTACATCACCAAGGCCCCCGTGCCTTTCATAAA
>CALMQC010000413.1 GCA_937871895.1 uncultured Roseateles sp.
CGGGGCGGCCGCCCGGGGGGGGGGGCGGGCAGCGGGGTCGGCGCTGTCGGCGTCAAGCTGGGTGGTTGCGGGGGCGGCGCTGGGCTCGGTGTCGTCGAGCAGCGAGGCCTGGACGCCGGCGTCTTCGAGCGCCTCGGCCAATGCGGGGGCGGTGTGGCCGAGATCAAGCGCGGGCAGCTGCTCCAGGCTGGCAAGGCCGAGGTCGTCAAGGAAGCTGCGCGTGGTGGCGTAGAGCGCGGGCCGGCCCGGCGTCTCGCGATGGCCGATGACATCGACCCAGCCCCGGTCTTCGAGCTGCTTGATGATCTGGCTGGCCACGACGACGCCACGGATGTCTTCGATGTCGCCTCGCGTGACCGGCTGCCGGTAGGCAATGATGGCGAGCGTCTCCAGCACGGCGCGGGAGTAGCGCGGCGGCTTCTCGGGGTGCAGGCGGTCCAGGAACTCACGCATCTCGGGCCGGCTTTGGAAGCGCCAGCCCGAGGCCAGGGCCACCAGCTCCACGCCACGGCCTTCCCAGTCGCGCGTCAGCTCGTCGAGCAGGGTGCGCAGGGTGTCGGCCCCCAATTCATCGGCGAACAGGCTGCGCATGTCACGCAGCGTCAGCGGCTGGGTGGCACAGATCAGCGCGGTCTCAAGGACGCGCTTGGCATCCTGGGTGTTCATCGACTCGTCAAAGCCTTGGGCTCAAGCGCCCGCGCCATCGGCACGGGCCAGAAGGACTGTCTCGTTGGACAGCCTGGGTAGGGGAGCACTGCGCGTGGGGCGGGGGCGGCACCCGGTCCTGGGGTGATCCGCAACGGGGAGGCGGCTGAACCAGCCAAGCATCAGTCCCCACGGGTGTCGCAGATTCTAGACCATGCCTCCGCCAGGTCGGGCGGCAGGGGCGCCTCGAAGCTGCAGGAGGCGCCGGAGTGGGGATGCGCGAAGCTCAAGCGCGCGGCATGCAGGGCCTGGCGTGGGAGGCCCAGCGCCGGCGCGCCGCCGTAGACGGCATCCGCCAGCAGCGGGTGACCGCGTGAGGCCAAGTGCACGCGGATCTGGTGCGTGCGCCCGGTGTGCAACACGCAGCGCACGGCCGAGATCCAGCGGCCTTCGATCTCTTTGCAGGCCACGGGCTCGACATCGGTGCGGGCCTCGCGTCCCCCCGGGCCAATCGCCATCTTGACGCGCGAAGCCGGGTCACGGCGGATCGGGGCTTCGATGCTGAAGGGCTCGCCTTCCAGTCGGCCATGGGCCAGCGCCAGGTACTCACGGTGCACCTCGCGCGCAGCGATGCGGCGCACCAGCTCGGTCACCGCCTCCAGGGTCTTGCCGACCACCATCTGACCGCTGGTGTCCTTGTCGAGCCGGTGCACGATGCCGGCACGCGGCAGCCGCGCGGCACCGACGTGGTGGGCCAGCAGGCCATTCATCAAGGTGCCCGACCAGTTGCCTGCGGCCGGGTGCACGACGAGGCCGGCCGGCTTGTTCACCACCAGCAGGTGCTCGTCCTCGAAGACGATGGGCAGGTCCATGGGCTCGGCGCGAAAGGCCTGGCTTTCCGCCGTCGGGATCAGCGACACCGCCACCTGCTGCCCGATGCGCAACTTGCGCGAGGCCACAAGCGCGGGCTGCCCGTCCACACGGACGGCGCCACGCTCGATCAAGGACTGCAGGTGATTGCGCGAGAACTCAGGCGCCAGTTGGGTGAGCCAGCGGTCCAGGCGCACGCCCATGCCCGACGCATCGACCCAGGCCTCGCGGCTCTCGATGTCGGTGCTGGCGTCCTCGTCTGCCTCGGTCGGGTCGGGCAGACCCCCGTCCCTATAATCCGCGCCCATTGTTCGTAGCTGGAAACCGGCCGCTTCCGCCGCCCGAGAAATGATGATCGAGACTCCCATGTACACCAGCCACGCACAGCAGCTTGATCGCGCCTCTTGGCGGATCCGGTGGGCCTGGCGGGCCGGCTTCGTGGCCTTGGTGGTGTTGGGCTTGAGCGCTTGCGGGTCGAGCGTCAAAGACGATCCGAACTCTCAAGCAGCGCTGGATCAATTGTATGCAGAGGCCAAGGGCGACCTGAACAACGGCGCCTGGGAGCGGGCCATCAAGGGACTGGAGAAGGTTGAAAGCCGCGCCGCAGGCACGGTGCTCGGCCAACAGGCGACGCTGGACCTGGCCTGGGCCCAGCACAAGCAAGGCGAGCGTGTGCAGGCCGTGGCCACGCTGGACCGCTTCATCAAGCTCAACCCGTCCAGCCCGGCGGTCGACTACGCCCTCTACATGAAGGGCATCGTCAACTTCAACGAAGACCTCGGGCTCTTCGGTCGCCTCGCCGGGCAGGACGTCTCCGAGCGCGACCAGCAGGCCGCGCGTGATGGCCTGCTGGCCTTCCGCCAATTGGTGGAGCAGTTCCCCGAGTCCAAGTACGCGGCCGATGCCGTTACGCGCATCAACTTCATCACCAACACGCTGGCCTCCTACGAGGTGCATGTGGCGCGTTACTACTTCAACCGCAAGGCCTATGTGGCTGCGGCCGGGCGCGCGCAAAGTGCGGTGACAGAGTTCCAGACCGCACCGGCCGTCGAAGAGGCCCTCTACTTGATGGCCGAGAGCTACGACAAGCTCGGCCTGACCCAACTGCGCGACGACGCTCGCCGCGTGCTGGCCAAAAGCTTCCCGGATAGCGTCTACCTTGCCGATCCGGGTGCCCGCGACAAGCCCTGGTGGAAGTTCTGGGGCAGCGACCAACCGGCCGCCAAGGCCCAGTCCGCCACCGACAAGCCTTGGTGGAAAGTCTGGTAAGTCAACGGCGCAGGCCTTCGAGGTAGGCCGTGGCTTCGGCCTCGGTATTGAGAGGTGTCATCGGCGGCAAGGCGGCGCGCAGCCGGCGCCCATAGTTCATGCCCGCCATGCGCGGGTCGCAGATCACGAGCAGGCCCTGGTCGGTCTCGGTGCGGATCAAACGCCCTGCGCCCTGCTTGAGCGCGATGGCCGCCTCGGCCACGAAGTAGTCGGCAAAGGCATTGCGGCCCTCGGCCTCCAGGCGCCGCACACGCGCCTCGACGAGCGGGTCATTGGGTGGCGGGAAGGGCAGCTTGTCAATGATCACGCATTGCAGCGCGTCACCGGGCACGTCAATGCCCTCCCAGAACGTGGCCGAACCCACGAGCACAGACGCTGGCTGTTCGCGGAAGCGCTGAAGCAACGCACGCTTGGGTGCCGTGCCTTGTTGCAGCACCTGCAGCGCGTCGCCCGCCTGCTCGAAGTATTCGCGCAGCCCGTCGGCCACCACCTGCAGGTTGCGCAATGTGGTCGTCAGCACAAAGGTGCGACCGCCCAGCGCGCGCGCCAGGCGTGAAGCCAGCAAGGCCACGCTGGGCCCATGCTCGGGCTCGCTGGGCTTGGGAAAGCCGCGCGGCACGTAAAGCCGGGCATGCGATGCGTAGTCGAACGGGCTGCCCACGCGCAGCACGCGTGCGTCTTGCAGGCCAGCCGACTCGGTGAACCAGCTGAGCTGCTCGTCGTCACCCAGCGTGGCCGAGGTGAAGACCCAAGCGCGCGGCGCGGCATCAAGCTGCTCGCGCATGGCGGCGCGGATGTCGAGGGGCGACTCCACCAGGCGCACCTGCTGCGGCCCGACATCGATCCAGCGCACGTTCTCGGCGGCCGGCTCGGTGGCAAAGGCGAGTGCCGTCTCGCGCAGCGACTGGGCACGCTCCTGCAAGCGCTGGAAGTCGGGCGAGGCCTCCTCCACAGCCGCCAGCGCCTCCAGCGCGAGGGCCAGCACCTCGGCCAGTTCGCCCAGCGTGGTGACCAGATCGCGCTCGCGCCAGCCCAGCTTCAGTTGGCCGCGCAGCTCGCGCCCCGCCGTCGCCAGCGGGCCGGCGGCGGCCAGACGCAACTCGCGCGCAGCACGCTCCAGCCGGGTATGCAGGCCCTGCCAGTCTTGCAGGCCGCGTGCGGCCACCAGGCCCTGGCCCAGCAGGTCACGCGCAAAGTCCAGCAGTTGCGCGCTGCCCAGCAGGGTGCCGAGGAACTGCACCCCGGCCTCGGCCAGTTGGTGGGCCTCGTCAAAGATCGCGATATCCACGCTGGGCAGCAGCTCGGCCACCTGGCTGTCGCGCAGCGCAATGTCGGCAAAGAAGAGGTGGTGGTTGACGACCACCACGTCCGCCTCCATCGCTTCGCGCCGCGCCTTGACGACGTAACAGCTGCGCCAATCGGGGCACTCGCTGCCCAGACAGTTTTCGCGGGTGCTGCTGACGATGGGGATGATGGGCGAGCGGTCGTCGAGGCCGTCCATCTCGGCAAAGTCGCCACTGTTCGTCCCCTGAGCCCAGCGCTCGACGCGCGCGAGTTGCAGCGCCGTGCGCCGGTCCGGGAAAACGGCGCCCTGGCGAGCCTCCTTCATGCGGTGCAGGCAGAGGTAGCTGCTGCGGCCTTTGAGCAGGGCGAGGCGCAGCGGCGCGCCCAGGACCTCCACGAGGCGCGGCAGGTCGCGCAGGTAGAGCTGGTCCTGCAGGCTCTTGGTGGCGGTGCTGACGAGGGCGCGGCTGCCCGACAGCAGGGCCGGCACCAGGTAGGCAAAGGTCTTGCCGACGCCGGTGCCGGCCTCCACCACCAGGGCCTCGCGCCGCTCGATGGCCTGCGCCACCGCCCGGCTCATCGCCAGCTGTTGCTCGCGTGGCTGGTAGTTGACGTCCAGACGCGCCAGCGGCCCGCCGACATCGAAGGCCGCCAGCACCGCTTGCTCCAAATCGCCCGCAGCGGCCTGCTCTTCATCCGTCGATGCCTCCTGGCCATCAAGCCAGGCATCCAGGTCGTTCAAGTCGCGCCCCACAAGGTGCGGGCGGCGCATCGTGGCTTGGCCATCACGCAGGTTCGGGGGGTTCTGACACGCGGGCCACCTGCTCGATCAGGTCACGCAACAGCAGACGGCGCTTCTTGAGGCGTCGCATTGCGAGTTCGTCCAGGGGGTTGTCATGGGCCAGCCGGTCGATCAGGGCATCCAGATCGGCGTGCTCCATCTTCAGCTCGATCAGCCGACGCGCCAGCGAGTGAAGTTGTTCATCCATCCGGGCAAGTCGGGGGGTCGGGGGGCGCGATCGCGCGAGAGGCGGCCAGTATAGTTTTCGACATGCCCCCGCCATCCCCAGGTTATCGACTCCAGGCCGCCACCGGCACGCACCGTGGTGACCGCGCGTATCAGCAGGACCAGGTCGCGATCCTGGCGCATCCGCGCATCAGCGGCTGCGTGATGGGCGTGGTGGCCGATGGCATGGGCGGCAAGAGTGGCGGCCGCAAGGCGGCGGACCAGGTCGTGCTGACGGCGCGCCAGCTGTTCGAGCGCTACTCGCCGGATGACGAGTCCCCCACCGAACTGCTGGCCCAGATCGCCTCGGAGGCGCATCTGATGATCAAGCTGACGGCGATCTCGGCCGAGGAAGAACCGCACAGCACCATTGCCGCCTTCGTGCTGACGCCCGACCGCAGCGTGCACTGGGTGCACTCGGGCGATTCCCGCGTCTACTGGTTTCGCGGCCCGCGCCTCGTCAAGCGCACGTTGGACCACTCCTATGTGCAGAAACTGGTGGACGAAGGCCAACTGAGCGAAGCGGAGGCCACCTCGCACCCACAGTCCAACCTGCTCACCGCCTGCCTGGGCACCGTGCAGGACCCGGTGTTCTCCACCACCCAACTGGACGACCTGACGGTGGGTGACACGGTGATGTGTTGCAGCGACGGCCTGTGGCACTACTTCACCTCCGAGGAGCTCGGCAGCGTGCTGCACAGCCTGCCACCTCGCGCGGCCGCCGAGCTGCTGGTCTCCAAGGCGCGCCAGCGCGCCCGCGCGGGGGGCGACAACCTCTCGATCGCGATCGTTCGGCTGGAAGCGCTGGCCTGAGCCAGCACAGATTGCCTACGGGTTCTGCACCGCAGGCGCCGACGCCTTGAGCGGTGGCGCCACGGGCC
>CALMQC010000414.1 GCA_937871895.1 uncultured Roseateles sp.
GCAGGCCTGGATCGACCGCACGCAGCGCCTCAAGGCCGAAGCGCTGCGCGTCTTCCACGCCTATGCCAGCTGGCTGGTCAGCATCAGCTGGAAGCGCTTCGTGATGCTCGCGGTGGCCACGCTGATCGGGGCCAACATCCTGCAGCACGTGCCGCCTTTCAACTGGAAGGTCAGCGAGGAGTTTGAAATCATCGACGAGGCCGCGTCCCGCGAGGCGGCCCGCAAGGAACGTGAGAAGGCCCGAGAGGCCGCCCGCCAGAAGGCGCGTGAAGCCGCCCGCCAGCAGTCCCGCGACACGGTGCGCCAGGAGGCCAAGAAGCTCCAGTACGAGATCAAGGTGGACGAACGCGGCATCGTGATCGCGCCCGTCAAGCCGCCGGCCGCTGCCAGCGCCGCGAGCAGCGCCGCCAGTGCGGCATCCGCCGCGCCGGCCATCAACATCGAGTTCCCCAAAGAAGCCACCCGCGAGCAGATCGAAGACGCCCTGGTGCGCGCCAAGGATCAGCTCAGCGAGTTCAAGCGCCAGGCCGAGGAAGCCCAGCACGCCGCCCAGGAGGCCGAACGTGCGCGCCAGGAAGCCGCCGAAGAGCTGGCCGCGCTGGCCGAGGCCGGCTCCGAAGACGAGCCCCCGCCCACGCCCACCCAGCGCCGCCGGGTGGCCGTGGTGCGCCTGGGGGACCTGCTGGTGGACATCGCCTCGCTGCTGGTGCTGGCCTCGGCCGTGATCAAGGCGCTCTACAAGGGCCGCATGCAGGCCGAGGTCAAGGCCGCCCGCGCCACCGAGACAGCCGAGGCCGAGAGCCTGAAGCGCCAGGTCGTCGAGGCCCGCATGGCCGCGATGCAGGCCCAGGTGGAGCCGCACTTCCTTTTCAACACCCTGGCCTCCATCGACCACCTGATCGAGACCGACCCGCCGCGCGCCAGCCAGATGCAGCGCAACCTGATTGCCCTGCTGCGCGCCAGCATGCCGACCATGCGTGAGGCCAATGCCAGCGGCACGCGCGACCTCGGGCGCGAGCTGGCCGTGATCCGGCCCTACCTGGAGATCCTCAAGGTCCGCATGGAAGAGCGCCTGCAGACCGCCATCGAGGTGCCAGACGGCCTGCTCTCGGCCGAATTCCCGCCCATGATGATCCAGGGCCTGGTCGAGAACGCCATCAAGCACGGCCTGGAGCCCAAGGCCGAAGGCGGCAGTCTGACGGTGAAGGCCGAGGTCGTGCACGGCAAGCTGGCCGTGACCGTGGCCGACACCGGCCTCGGCTTTGGCCGCGCCGCCACCAGCGGCACCGGCGTGGGCCTGGCCAATATCCGTGAGCGCCTGCAGCTGCTCTACGGCGGCAAGGCCAGCGTCACCGTCACCGAGAACCAACCCAGCGGCACGGTCGTGACCATCACCGTGCCCTACCGCAGCCGCGAGGCGGACGCCGCCTGACCACCCCAGAGAGGTCTGACATGAAAACCCTGTTCAAGTTCGCGTTCTTCAGCCTGGTGCTGCTGATGCTCGTGACCGTCGCCGGCAGCGTGCTGCTTTGGCATGGTGCGAGTGGTGGCTTCGGGCCCGAGTGGCATGTCCACATCGACGGCGACGACTGGGAGCGCGCGGGCGATCTGGGTGACTGGATCGGCGGCGCGATTGGCCTGGCGATTGCCGGCATCGTCTGCCTGTTCGTGGTGCCCATCGTGTTGCTGGTGGGCGTGGCGCTGCCGGTGCTGATCGTGGGTGGCGTGTTTGCCGCCTTGCTGACCGGCGCCATCGCGGCGGTGGTGGGCGTGGGCGCGCTGCTGACGTCGCCCTTCGTGATCCTCGGCCTCATCCTCTTCCTCGCGCTGCGCAACCGAAACCGTAAAGTCCAGGCATGAGCAATCCAACCATTCGGGCCGTGTTGGCCGACGACGAGCGCCTGATGCGCGAGCAACTGCGCAGCCGCCTGAAGGAAGTCTGGCCCGAGCTCGACATCGTGGCCGAAGGCAAGAACGGCTTGGAGGCCGTGGAGCTGACCCGCGAGCACAAGCCCGACATCGTCTTCCTCGACATCCGCATGCCGGGCCTCACCGGCGTGGAAGCCGCCAAGCAGATTGCGCAGTTGCCCGAAGACGACGAGTGGCTGGTGCCCGAGATCGTCTTCATCACGGCCTATGACCAATATGCCGTCGAGGCCTTCGAGCAAGGTGTGGCGGACTACGTGCTCAAGCCCGCCGAGCGCGACCGCCTGCAACTGACCGTGGCCCGCATCAAGAAGCGCCTGGCCCAGCGCTCGGCGCCCAACCCCGACTTCAGCGACAGCGCCCCGGCGCCGCTGCAGCAACTGCTGCACAAGCTCTCGGGCCAGATGAACCCGGGCGGCAAACCCAGCTATCTGCAGTGGATCCAAGCCAGCGTGGGCCAGGCGATCCAAATGATTCCGGTCGAGGACGTGCTCTTCTTCATCAGCGACGAGAAGTACACCCGCGTCCAGACCGCCAAGCTCGAAGCCCTGATCCGCAAGCCCATCAAGGAACTGGTCGAAGAGCTCGACCCCCAGCTCTTCTGGCAGATCCACCGCTCCACCCTGGTCAACGCCCGCGCCATCGACGGCATCACCCGCGACTTCCGCGGCCGCCAGTTGGTGGGCGTGAAGGGCCTGTCAGAGAAGCTCGAAGTCAGCCGCAGCT
>CALMQC010000415.1 GCA_937871895.1 uncultured Roseateles sp.
CCAAGCCGGCTGAGTTCACCGCGCCCCGCCCTTGCGGCAGCACGCGTGGCCAGGCCACCGAGAAGCGGTAGGCGTTGTGCCCGAGGCTGGCGATCAGGTCCAGGTCCTCCCGCCAGCGGCGGTAGTGGTCGCAGGCAACGTCGCCATTGCTGCCATCGGCGATGCGGCCGGGCTGGTCGCAAAAATCGTCCCACCAGCTGCGGCCTCGGCCATCGGCGCGCGTCGCGCCTTCGATCTGGAAGGCCGAGGTCGAGGCACCGAGGTGGAAGCCGGCAGGGAAACGGGCTGCCAGGGCGAGCAAACCGGCGTCGGTTTCAAAGGGGCTGGGCATGCGCTGGATGGGTTGGTTTTCGACCCGGCCAACTCTAGCTAGCGCTGTCCCAAACGGACGCCCGCTTCAGTACAAATTGAACGCAGATTTCCTGGGCAAAACCCCAATGGGGGCACGCACAAAGGCAACGTTGTCCTGTGCCAAGCTCGCGCCCCGCTGCTGAAGTGCCGCACCCTTCTAAACGTTCGCTCCCGACATGACGATTGATCGCCGCCACCTGCTGCTGGGCAGCCTGTCCCTTCCCGTGTTCACCGCCTGCGGTGGTGGTGGCGGCGGCAGCAGCGCTGCGCCCACGCCGGCACCCTCCCCGGCTCCGGCTCCGGCACCTGCGCCCGCCCCCGCGCCGGCCGACGTCCCTGCCCTCAAAACCTATTTCGCCAGCAACTTCAAGATCGGCATGGCGGCCGACCCCAATGGCTACAAGAACGCCATCGCCAACCCGGTCATCCTCAAGCACGCCAACTCCATCACCGCCGAGAACGCGTTCAAGCCCGATGCCATCGGCCGCACGGCCGGCAGCTACAACTGGGCCACGGCCGATGAGCTGATCACCTGGGCCAGCGCCAATGGCATCGCCGTGCGCGGCCACACGCTGTGCTGGCACTCGCAGACGCCCGACTGGCTCACTACCGGCACCGCCGCCGAGGTCCGCACCAAGCTCGAAACCTATGTGCGCGACGTCGTCACCCACTTCAAGGGCAAGGTGTATTGCTGGGACGTGGTCAACGAGTGCACCAGCGACGACGCCAGTGGCGCCTACCGCAACTCCAAGTGGTACCAGATCCTCGGCGCGGACTACATCGAGATTGCGCTGCGTGCGGCCCGCGCGGCCGACCCCGATGCCAAGCTCTTCATCAACGACTACGGCACCGAAGACCCCGCCAAGCTGTCGCGCCTGATGACCATCGTGGCCGACATGCAGGCCCGGGGTGCGCCGCTGGACGGCATTGGCCACCAGTTGCACGTCAACGTCAGCTGGCCGCCGGCCGCCAACGTGGACAACGCGCTGCGCAGCGTGGCCAACAAGGGCTTGATCAACCACGTGACCGAGCTGGACGTGTCGCTCTACAACGACCCTGGCGCCTGCTACAGCAACAAGTCCAGTTGCCTGGCCGACGTGACGGGCGACACCGCCGCTCTGGCCACCGCGCTCAAGCAGCAGGCGCTGCAGTACCGGGCGCTGTTCAATGTCTTCAAGCAGCATCCCAGCCTGCAGTCGGTCACCACCTGGGGCATTGCCGACAACAGCACTTGGCTGACTGGCTTCCCGACCAACCGGGGCAACCTGCCCCTGCTGTTCGACAAGACCGGGGGTGCCAAATCGGCCGCCCGTGCCATCACGGACGACGCCTACCAGCCGACCTGACCCAGCCGCTTACTTGACGAGCTTGCTGATGCTCGCCGCGTCGAAGGTTTCGTCGCGCTGGGCATCGACGGGCACACAGTCGCCCACCGGCTTGCCGAGCTGGGTGGACAGCTTGCACAGGGCCTGCCACAGCATGGCGATCTGGTGGTCTTGCGAGGCCGCGCTGTCGATCAGGCCGCGCATGGCCATCGCCACCGGGTCGTCGCCCTGGGTGATGCCATAGGCCGAGAAGCCCATGCGGGCCGCGGCTTCCTCGCGCGCCTGATCGCTCTGCGCCTCGATGATGCGCGCCGGGTTGCCCACGGCCGTGGCGCCAGCGGGCACAGGCTTGGTCACCACGGCACCCGAGCCGATCCGCGCGCCCGCGCCGACCGTGAAGCCGCCGAGCACACAGGCATTGGCACCGACGATCACACCAGGGCCCAGCGTCGGGTGGCGCTTGGCACCCTTGACGAGCGAGGTGCCGCCCAGCGTCACGCCCTGGTAGATGGTGCAGCCCTCGCCGATCTCGGCCATCTCGCCAATGACGATGCCCATGCCGTGGTCGATGAAGACCTTGCGCCCGATCTTGGCGCCCGGGTGGATCTCGATGCCCGTCAGCCAGCGGCTGAAGTGCGAGGTGAAACGGCCCAGCCAGTGAAAGCCGTGGATCCAGAACCAGTTGGCCCGGCGATGCCACCACAGCGCATGCAGGCCCGGGTAACACGTCAGCACCTCCCAGGCCGAGCGGGCGGCAGGGTCGCGTTCGAGGATGAGGGCGATGTCTTCGCGCAGGCGCTGGAACATGGTGGGAGCCGACCTAGATTCGGCCGGCCAGTGTAGGTGGGCCTAGTCTGAACCCTCGGTCCGTACGGTCTTGCTCATCTGCCGGGCCATGCCACGCAGGATGTGCACTTCCTCGTTCGTCAGCGCGGCACGGTTGAACAGTTGGTTCAGACGCGGCATCAACTTCTTGGGCGCTGCGGGGTCCAGGTAGCCGATATCGACGAGGGCCGATTCCAGGTGCGCCAGCAGCCCCTGCACCGCCTGCGCATCAGCGCGCTCCGGGTCGGGCGTGCGCGCCTGCACCGCAAAGCCGCCCAGGGCCTGGCGCAGGTCATACGCCAGCAATTGCACGGCCTGGGCGAGGTTGAGCGAACCGTAGTCGGGGTGCGTCGGGATTGAGAGCACCGCGTGGCAGCGGTAGACGTCCTCATTGCTCATGCCATAGCGCTCGGAGCCAAAGACCAAGCCGATGCGGGGCGCCGGCTCACGGGCGGCCAGGTCGGCAAACAGCTCGCGCGGGCGGTAGACGGGCGGGCCAAAGTCGCGTGGCGTCATCGCGGTGGCGCAGGCAAAGTCCACGCCTTCCAGCGCCTCGGCCAGGCTGCCCACCACGCAGGCGCGGGCCAGGATGTCGGCCGCGCCGCTGGCCATGGCCACCGCTTCTTCGTGGCACAGCACATCCGGGAAGCGCGGCGCCACCAGCACCAGTTCCCGAAAGCCCATCACCTTCATGGCACGCGCCGTGGCGCCCACATTGCCCGCGTGGCTGGTGTTGATCAGGATGAAGCGGGTGGAATCCACGGGTTTTCACGGAGCGCCGGCGGCTAGAATCCCCAATTATCCGGGCCGGCCTTTCCTCTTTTTGGCATTGCGCCGCCCGCCGCTCTTTCCTTCCGTCAGCCCCTTCCACCTTCGAGTGCTCGCATGCAGCAGACCTCTCTCCATCCCATGCTCAACGTGGCCGTCAGTGCGGCCCGCGCCGCCGGCAGCATCATCAACCGAGCCTCCCTCGATGTGGACGCCTTGCGCGTGAGCAGCAAGGGCACCAACGACTTCGTCACCGAGGTCGATCACGCAGCGGAAGGGGCCATCATCGAGACCCTGCTCAAGGCCTACCCCAACCACGGCATCCTGGCCGAAGAGTCGGGCCGCAACCACGGCGCCAAGGATTCGGAATACGTCTGGATCATCGATCCGCTCGACGGCACGACCAACTTCATCCACGGCCTGCCCATTTATTGCGTGTCCATCGCGCTGGCCTACCGGGGCGTGGTGCAGCAGGCCGTGGTCTATGACCCCAGCCGCAACGACCTCTTCTACGCCACCAAGGGTCGCGGCGCCTTCATGAACGACCGCCGCCTGCGCGTCTCCAAGCGCACCCGCATGAGCGATGCCCTCATCGGCACCGGCTTCCCCTTCCGCCGGGGCGACAACGCCAAGCGCTACGTCAAGATGTTCGAAGAGGTGATGGTGCAGTGCGCCGGCCTGCGCCGCCCCGGCGCCGCCGCGCTCGACCTCTGCTACGTCGCCGCCGGCTACTACGACGCCTTCTTCGAGACCGGCCTGGCGCCCTGGGACGTCGCTGCGGGCTCCTTGATCGTGACCGAGGCCGGTGGCCTGATCGGCAACTTCACCGGCGAGGCCGACTACCTGCACCAGCGCGAGGTGGTGGCCGCCAACCCCAAGATCTACGCACAGCTCGTCCAGACCCTGGCGCCCTACACCCGGGTCATCAAGGAAGACGAAGCCCCAGCTGCGGCTCTTAGCGTTGAGCCAGCCGCCCCCAAGAAGCGTGCAGCTGTCCGCATCAAGAAGTCTGAGGACGACGCAGCCGGCTGAGTCGGGCGTTCAAGCCCATAGCATTTGTCGGGGGATTGACGGGGAATTGGCGGGAAAGGGGCCGTTTGATCGCGCGATCGATCAGCGGCCCTTTGTGTTTGGTAGCGCAACCGTGACGCGCGTCACAGCGCCGATCTGACAGCCCAGAGCAAGCTTCACGGGCGTGACATCTGCACGCGGCAGTGGGGAGCGGCCTTCTGACAATTCGCTCCGTGCTCTGACGCCATCGCCTGAGCCGAGCCCTCAACTACCTGACAACGACGTCCCCATGTTCCTCCGCACTGCCCTTGTCCTGGCCCTCGCTGTTCCCGCCTCGCTGGCTCACGCCGAGGCCAAGGTCCTGAAGAAGGTCGCCCCCGAATTCCCCGATGAAGCGGCCCGCCGCAGCATCTCCACCGGCACCGTCCGCGCCAAGCTGGCCATCGCTGGCGACGGCAAGGTGTCCAACGTCCAGGTCGTCGAGGCCGAACCCAAGCGCGTGTTCGACCAAGCCGCCATCGAAGCCCTGAACCAGTGGCGCTTTGAAGGCACCGGCGCCCAGCAGTCGCACGAAGTCCGCCTCGTCTTCAAGTCGGAAGACTGAACTCGGACCGAGCACAGTGCCTGCGCACTGTGCGACGCCGAGTGAAGGACAGCCGGCATGCAAGCCGGCTGGCATGAGCAACCCGCCCCTCCCGGCGCCCCAAGGCCCGCGCTGCCCATCCGGCTCGCGGGCCTTGCCCTTTTGGGGCCCCGGATAATGCGCCGGCCCATGAAAGCCGCAGCCGCCCCCGAGTCCGCCCACACCCCCATGACGGCCCAGTGCCTGGGCCGCAACGCCGACTGCCCGG
>CALMQC010000416.1 GCA_937871895.1 uncultured Roseateles sp.
CGGCGGTGGAAGGCCGTGTCGGCTGGCGACTGCTGACGGCCGACCGGCTGCCCTTGATCGGCGGCCTGGCCGACCCCGCGCACCGCCCAGCGCAGCGGGCCGAGCAAGTGCGCTTCCATGCGCGGCTGCCGGGCCTGGTGCTGTGCACGGCACTGGGCTCGCGCGGCATCAGCTGGGCGGCGCTGGCGGGGCAGGTGGCGGCCGCTCGCGCGCTCGGCACACCCTGCCCGATCGAGGCCGACCTGCTCGACGCGGTCGATCCCGTGAGATATGTGGCACGGGCCGAACGCACATTGGCGCAATACCCACACGAGACGCGCGCAAACTCCTGAGCCTCATCGGCAAGCTCGGGAAACACCATCCCCGGGCCCCGGGCTGCCGATGTGACTCAACAGCTGACAAGCACTCAGGAGACCTGGATGTCCAACATCTTTGGCGGTGGCGCCACGCAACGTCTGACCCTCGCTCTCGGGGCCGCACTCGTCCTCACCACGATTGGCGGCGTCATGGCCCTGAACGCCTTGCCCGACGCAGCAGGCTCCACCAAAACCTGGACCATCGCCTGCCTGGTGCTGGCCTGGGTGGCTGGCGGCGCGGCGGTGCTGACATCCGGCGGCGGTGCTTCAGGCGGCAGCCTGGGTGGCGCCATTGAGGCGGCCGAAGCCCTGGCGCGGCTGGACCTGAGCCACAGCATCCCCGGCGGACGCAGCGGCGAGATTGGCCGCCTGCTGGACGCCCTCGAATCGACTCAAGGCGAGCTGCGCGGCCTGGTGGGCAATGTGCGCTCGGCGTCCGAGAGCATCGGCACCGCCAGCTCCGAAATCGCCGTGGGCAACCAGGAGCTGTCGCAGCGCACCGAGCAAGCAGCCTCCAACCTGCAGGCCACGGCCTCGTCCATGTCCGACCTGACCGGCACCGTGCGCCAGACGGCCGATGCCGCCATGACCGCCAACCAGCTCGCCAGCTCGGCCGCCAGCGTGGCCCAGCGCGGTGGCGATGTGGTGTCGCAGGTGGTCAACACCATGGGCTCCATCAGCGAGAGCTCACGCAAGATCAACGACATCATCGGCGTGATCGATGGCATCGCCTTCCAGACCAACATCCTGGCGCTGAACGCTGCGGTTGAAGCCGCCCGCGCGGGCGAGCAAGGCCGTGGCTTTGCCGTGGTGGCCGGTGAAGTGCGCTCCCTGGCCGGCCGCTCGGCCGACGCCGCCAAGGAGATCAAGAGCCTGATCGGCGCCAGCGTCGAGCGCGTCGAGTCTGGCACCAAGCAGGTG
The DNA here is from genome assembly GCA_937871895.1 of uncultured Roseateles sp. GTDB lineage: Bacteria > Pseudomonadota > Gammaproteobacteria > Burkholderiales > Burkholderiaceae_C > Pelomonas. The sequence goes on from CALMQC010000416.1 coordinate 1,278, forward strand.
GAAGCCGCTGGCGCCACCATGACCGAGATCGTGGCCAGCGTGCAGCGCGTGACCGACATCATTGGCGAGATCAGCGCCGCCGCCCGCGAACAGAGCGAGCGCATCGGCCAGGTCAACACGGCCATCATCCAGCTCGACCAGATGACCCAGCAGAACGCCGCGCTGGTGGAGCAATCGGCCGCCGCCGCTGAAAGCCTGAAGGAGCAGTCGGGCCGCATGAACGAGGCCATCTCTGTGTTCCGCGTCGGGCACCGCTAAGCGCTTCGAGGCGCCCCAACACAGACGCCGCCGGCTCCTCGGAGCCGGCGGCGTTTTGCTTTTCACCCCTGGCGCTTTGGGCCGCTCCGGCAGACACTTGAGGCACACGCGCCGTGCCGCACAGGGAGGCCGGCAGCACTCCAACACAAAGACGTGGAGGTGAGTCATGGCCAGCAAGAGTCAAAGCATTGGTCAACGCATGGGCCTGGTCCTCGGGCCGGTGCTGCTGATCGCCTTGGTGGGGTCGGGGCTGGGCTGGCGGGCCCTGCTGCACGTGGGTGAGCGCACGCAGGAGGTGGTCAGCGACAGCGTCGCCACCGAGCGCCTCGTCAGCGAGTGGCAGCGGCACACCGGCATCAATGTGGCCCGCGCCACGGCCATCGTGGCCAGCACCGATGCCGCGCTGGCGGCCGAACTGGCGCCAGCCATGGCCGAGACCAGCCAGGCCATCAATACCGTTCAGAAGCAAGTCGAGGCCCTGGCCAGCACCGCCGAAGA
>CALMQC010000417.1 GCA_937871895.1 uncultured Roseateles sp.
CTTCCAGCATCCAGCCCTTGTAGGCAATCATGTCCACCACATGCGTTTGATCCGCCAGCGTGCGGATGCGCGTCGTGTATTGGACGCCCTTGTCATTCATCCCGACATAGGTCCGGGTGTCTGCCTCGAAGTCGATGAACAACTGGGCCTTGTTCTGTGCCAGATAGGCGACGTTGATGGCCGAGCCTTCGTTCGGAAACACGAAGGCGGCATCCGGGGCCATGCTGGCTGGCCCTGATGTGGGTGCTGGCGCTGGCACGGGAGCAGGAGCAGGGGATGGCGCGAGTGGCAGGGCCGGAACTGGCCCACTGCTGCTGTTGCCGCCACCCCCGCAGCCGAGCAGTGCGCTGACAGCAAACGACAGGAGCGTGATGGAGAACAGGCGCGGCTTCGCTGAGTCCGCGACAGAGCGCGGTGCGGGGGGATGCAAGATCGGGTGCATGAGTATTTCCTCTTCGGAGTTCGAAGTCATGGGGCGGCGCCCCCGTGATCCGGCCTGTGGCAGGGCCGACGGGGCATCAGTCGAAGAAGTCCAGCCATTGCTGGTAGTGCGCCTTGATCTCGCCGTTGCTGTTGTTGACCAGGCAGGCGTAGAAGGGCTTGCCGACCGACTTGAGGGTCAGGTCGTTATCGAAGATGTTGCAGGTCGCGTTGTAGGTGTATGCCTTCTGCTGCGCCAGACAGACGCCGTTACTGACCTGGACCGTATGTTTGCTGTTCGGCGCGCTGTCCACGGGCGGGCAGGTGAAGCTGTAGTCGATCTTCGGCTTGTTTAGAGGGTCGTTCCCAGAAGCGCCGTTCTGGGGCGTGCCAGCGCCGCTCACCGAGTCCTCGCTGCTGACATAGCCCATGGCCTTCAGGCGGTCGCTGGCGACAGTGATCAACGCGTTCAGGTCGGTAGCGCTCAAGTCGCCCAGCGACTGACCGGCCCGGCAGGATGCGCCAAGCACGCTGGCCACTTGCCCGAATGACGGCCACTTCTGGACGGTTCGTCCATAGAAGCTGGAGATCATTTCGTTGATTCGGCGAACTACCGTGCTGACGAGTTCCTGCTCCTCGCTGTCGTAGTCGATACGGCCGCCACAGACCAGAACCGACGTTTGATCCTCATAGCAGGTGTCTGTCCCGACGGCGCAGAGTGTGGGGTACACCACATAGTCGCTGCTGCTGCCGAGCAATCGGCCGGGGCCGCCCGGCAGCACCAGCCTAGGCACGAAGGCTTGCAAGCGATAGCCGTCCGGTCCAGTCAATGTGTTGAGTACCGTCGCTTCGTCCAGCAGACCCGTGTTGCCATTGCCGGCCTGGGCCAACATGGCCGCCGATGTCGTTGCGAACACGGCGCGAGGCTGGTCGAGCGTCAGGGGCTGGGTCTGGGTGTCCAGGGCGGCTGTATTGAGCCGCACGCCGTTGCTGGCGTTGCGGTCCGTGTCCAGGCTGTAGAGCAGGGCCGCTGCGTTCTGCACCGGCCGGTCGAGCACGCTGGCGCTGCCGGTCAGATGCGTCAGGCGCAAAGGTGCGGCGCGGGCCGCCGCCTGCAGACGCAGCCCGCCGACGCTCAGTACCACCGTCTCGCCGTCCAGATAGCGGTAGCTGCCTTGGGCATCGGTCAGCCCGGATTGCGTTGCCGTTCGGTAGTTGAGCCCCTGGATGCCCTGACCGAGGACGACCGTGCCTGTCAAAGGCGCCGTTGCGGGCGCGGGCGCGGGTGCGGCTGCGGGTGCCTGAGCCAGTTCCGTCGACGAGCCTGACGAAGTTCCACCGCCACCGCAGGCGGCTAGCGACGTGGCCGTGGCAAATGCGATCAGGTGGGACAGAGCGGCAGCGTGGCGCTGAATTCGATCATTCATATGCGACCTCCTTTGGGCGTTTCGGCCCGTCGATGCAACGGGCTGCGCTAAGGCTAGGCACGCGATTGACGCGCGCGATCACCCAAGTTGGTTAAGGCCGCGCAAATGATCGGCATCTTTGCTAGGCATCGGATGGCAGTTGGCAGCGCACAGCCTTTCGCATCTGCACGTTGGTCGCGAGCAGCCAATGGCATATTTGGTCCTCCTTCGACAACAGCGGTCGTCTGAAGGCGCAATCGCTATTGACTGGCCAGCTCGTCGCGAACGACTGCGACGATCTTCGGGGCTGCTATACAGCAGACCAGTGCCCGAGCAACCCGATGACTGCTATGCGCCGGACACCGTGACATCAGCCGAAGCGAATGAAGGACCGCAACCGCTGCCTAGCAGTCACTCAACATTCGGCAAGCAGCGGCCGTCCCGGGGCGACAGCACGCACTCGCCTCCCTCAACACACTCGCGCCCGCATCGCCTGCCACCCCGAGAATCTCGGCCCAGACGGCCACTGAGTCGACTGGCCAGCGTCCCGCGCCCAGGTCCGTTGGCCGCTCCAAGTCCTCTATGCCCGACGCCCCCTACACAACCCTCCCCACCTGGCCCCACGCCTACCCCGCCAGCGGCGCCAGCGGCGTCTTGAAGCGCCACAACGAAGACTTCCAGGTGACCGAGCTGCCTTTGCAGTTGCCCTCGCGCGCGGGCGAGCATGTGTGGGTGGAGGTGGAGAAGAACGGCGCCAACACCGCCTTTGTGGCCCAGCAGTTGGCCGATGCGGCGGGGGCGCAGGAGCGGGATGTGGGCTATGCGGGGCTGAAGGACCGCTATGCGATCACGCGGCAGTGGTTCAGCATTTACTTGCCCAAGGGCGAGACGCCGGACCTCACGCAACTGCAGCACCCGGAGTTCAAGGTGCTGGCGCAGAGCCGGCATGTGAAGAAGCTGCGGCCGGGGGACCTGGCGGGCAATCGGTTCCGCATCGTGTTGCGCGAGGTGACGGGCAGCCGCGATGCCATCGAGGCCAACTTGCAGGCCATCGCGGCGCAGGGCGTGCCCAACTACTTTGGCGCGCAGCGCTTTGGCTTTGATGGCGGCAATGTGGAGCAGGGCCGCGCGATGCTGGCGCGTGAGATCCGGGTGCGGAATCCGAAGAAGAAGGGCCTTTACCTGTCAGCGGTGCGGTCCTTTGTCTTCAACGAGGTGCTGGCGCAGCGCATTGCGCAGGGGCTGTGGGGCAAGACCTTGCCGGGCGATGTGCTGGACGAAGCGGGCCGGCCGACGGGGCCGATGTGGGGGCGGGGCCGGGTGAGCAGCACGGACGAGGCGCAGGCGCTGGAGAACAGCGTTGCGGCCCGCCACGCGACGCTGTGCGATGGCATGGAGCACGCGGGGCTGGACCAGGAGCGCCGTGCGCTGGTGGCGAGCCCGCAGGAGCTGGCCTGGGAGTGGCCGCAGCCGGATCAGCTGGTGCTGAGCTTCAGCCTCCCGCCGGGCACCTACGCGACCTCGGTGCTGGAGGAGATCCTGAGCACCACAGAGCCCGAGCGGCACGCCGAGGGTGAGCCGGCGGCCGTCAAGTGACGTGGCTCAGACCTTGCGCAAATCCAGCGTGAACGGGAACTCCAGGCTGCGCACGGGCTCGCAGGTTTCGATGCGGCCCGGCGTGTGGCCGATGGACTCGAAGCGCGCCAGGCGGCGGCTCTCGGCCTCATAGGCGTTGACGGGCAGGGTGCTGTAGTTGCGGCCGCCCGGGTGGGTGACGTGGTAGCGGCAGCCGCCCAAAGACCGCTGCATCCAGCTGTCCACCAGGTCG
>CALMQC010000418.1 GCA_937871895.1 uncultured Roseateles sp.
GTCGTAGTCGGGGCGGGGCAGGTCCGACGGCTTCAGGTGCCGGGCATTGATCTGGAATGGAGCGGCCACTCGCTGGCCACGGTCTTCGCGCAAAAGCGCAACCTCGTGCGCCCCGCCTTCTGGGGCATGCTGACCGACCTGCTGCGCTTCAACCGCGTCTGCACCCAACTGGCGCTGAGCGGCGACGAGGCCCGCCTGGCGCAGCCGATTGGCGACTTCCTGCGCGAGCAAGGCTTTGGCGCGGCCTTCCGTGACTGGTACTTGCTGCCCATGGTGGCCTGCATCTGGTCCTGCCCCACGTTGCAGATGCTGGCCTTCCCAGTGCGCACGCTGATCCGCTTTTGCCACAACCACGGGCTCCTGCAGGTGGAGAACCGGCCGCAATGGTTCACCGTGCGCGGCGGCTCGCGGCACTACGTCGAGGCCCTGTTGCCGGCCATCCAGCACTTGCGCTTGGGCACGCCGGTGCGGGCAGTCGCGCGGCATGAAGGCAGCGTCACGGTGACGACCGACGCCGGTCCCGAGCGCTTTGACCACGTCGTGCTCGCCGGCCACTCGGACCAGAGCCTCGCCCTGCTGCAAGACGCGTCAAGCACCGAACGGGCAGTGCTGGGCGCCATCGCCTACCAGCCCAACCGCGCGGTGCTGCATCTGGACGAGCGCCTGCTGCCCACGCGCCGCGCTGCCTGGGCGGCCTGGAACTACGAGCGTGCCGCCGGGATCGATGCAACGCCGGCCGCCGAGCGCGTCTGCCTGCACTACCTCCTCAACCGCCTGCAGCCCCTGCCCTGGCAGCGCTCGGTCGTCGTCAGCCTCAACCCCGTGCGCGAGCCCGACCCGGCGCTGGTGCTGCGCGAGATCGAGTACGCCCACCCGGTGTTTGACGAAGGGGCAATCCGCGCCCAGGCCGTGCTGCCCGCGCTGCAGGGCGAGGGCGGCGTGTGGTTTGCCGGGGCCTGGACGCGCTATGGCTTCCATGAGGACGGTTTGCTGTCCGGCCTGACGGTGGCGCAGGCGCTGGAGGCGAAGGTGCTGGCCCATGGCTGAGCACGTCGCGCTGCTCGCCCGCGGCGAGGTGCGCCACAAGCGCCTGCGCCCGGCGCTGCACGCCTTTGCCTACCCCAGCTTCTTCCTGATGCTGCCGCTGCGCAGCCTGGCCGCGAGCCGCGCGCCGCTGCGCTGGAGCTGGCTGCGCTTTGAGCACCGCGACCACGGCGAGGGCGGCCCTGACGCGCTGGCCTGGATCGACGGCCTGCTGCGCGGCGCGGGCGTCAAGGACGCATCGGGCGAGGTCTGGCTGCACACCTTCCCGCGCGTGCTGGGCTTCGTCTTCAAGCCCGTGAGCTTTTGGTACTGCGAGCGGGCGGATGGCAGCCTTGCCGCCATCGTGGCCGAAGTCAACAACACCTTTGGCGAGCGGCACTGCTACGTGCTCTCGGGCCCGCAGCTGGCCTGGGGCCGCGAGCTGGTGGCGGACAAGGTCTTCCACGTCTCGCCGTTTTGCAGCACCGCAGGGACCTACCGCTTCCGCTTCATGCGCACGGCGGACCGCATCGTGGCCCGCGTCGACCACGACGACGCTGATGGCCAGCCGTTGCTGCACACGAGCCAGAGCGGGCACCTCGCACCGCTCACCACCGCCAGCGCACGCGCGGCCTGCGTTGCCGTGCCCTTGATGACGCTCGGCGTCGTCGCGCGCATCCACTGGCAGGCGCTGCAGCTGTGGCTCAAGCGCGTGCCCTTCTTCCGTAAACCGCAACCGCCTTCCCAGTTCGTCAGCCGGAGTTCGACATGAGCGCCCAGAGCACCCGCCTCCATCGGCCACTGCCGCAGTCCCTGCCCGCCACCATCCCCAGCGCCGCCCACCGCGTGCTGACCCTGCTGGCCCATTTGCAGCACGGCCAGCTCGACCTGCAAACCCCCGACGGCCAGGTGCTGCACTTTGGTCAAGGCGCGCCGCGCGCCTCGCTGCGCATCCGCGACTGGGCGGTCTGCGAGGCCACGCTGGCCGGGGGCGACGTGGGCTTTGCCGAGAGCTACCTGGAGGGCCACTGGAGCACGCCCGACCTGGCCGGCCTGCTGCGCCTCTTCCTGCGCAACCGCGAGGCGCTGGAGCAGCTGATCTACGGCGGCTTCTGGGGCGGCCTGCTGCACCGCGTGCAGCACCTGCTGCGCCGCAACACCCGCGCCGGCAGCCGCAAGAACATCAGCGCCCATTACGACCTCGGCAACGCCTTCTACAAGCTCTGGCTCGACCCGAGCATGAACTACTCCAGCGCCTGGTTCGAGAGCGGCGACCGCGCGGGTGACCTGCGTGCCGCGCAAGACGCCAAGATGCGCCGCGCGCTGCAGGAGGCCGGCGTCCAGCCCGGCCAACGCGTGCTGGAGGTGGGCTGTGGCTGGGGCGCCGTGGCCGAGATGGCGGCGCGCGACTTTGGCGCCACGGTCACGGGCGTGACGCTCTCGCACGAGCAGCTCGCGTACGCGCAAGAGCGGCTCGCCAGCCAGGGCCTCGCGGGCGATTTGCGCCTGCAGGACTACCGCGACATCCCCGACGGCCCCTTCGATGCCCTCGTCTCCATCGAGATGTTCGAGGCCGTGGGCCGCGAGTACTGGGCCGGCTACTTTCAGACCGTGCGCCGGCAGCTCAAACCCGGCGCGCGCGCCTGCATCCAGACCATCACCATCCGCGACGAGCTGTTCGAGCGCTACGTGCGCGGGAGCGACTTCATCCAGCAGTACGTCTTCCCCGGCGGCCTGCTGCCCAGCCCGAGTGAGTTCCGCAAAGCCGCCGCGCGCGCCGGCCTGCAGGTGGTGAACGAGCTGGCCTTTGGCCCCGACTACGCCGAGACCCTGCGCCGCTGGCGCGCCGACTTCCTGCGCCACGAGCCCCAGGTGCGTGAGCAGGGCTTTGACCTGCGCTTTGTGCGGCTCTGGGAGTTCTACCTGGCCTACTGCGAAGCGGCCTTTGACACCGGCAGCACCGATGTCATGCAGTTCACCCTGCAGGCCGTCTGAGCATGGACCGCCGCGCGCTGCTTGGCATGCTCGCGTGGCCGCTGGCTGCGCAGGCGAGCGAGGAGTGGAGCGGCTTCAGTGCGCGCAGCCGCGCCACCCTGCGCTTCTTTGGCCTGCGCGTGTACGACGCTCAGGTCTGGAGCGCCGCGCCCCTCAGTGCCGAGGGCTGGGCGCAGCAGCCCTTTGCGCTCACGCTCAGCTACCACCGCCGCCTCAAGGGCGAGGAGATCGCCAAGCGCTCGCTCGTCGAGATGCGCCGCCAAGGGCCCATCAGCGATGCCGATGCCGCCCGCTGGCTGGCCGAGATGCAAGCCGCCTTCCCCGACGTGAACGAGGGCGATCGCATCACCGGCCGGCACGAGCCGGGGCAGGGCGCGCGCTTCTTCGTCAACGGCCGTTTGCAGCGCGAGGTGCGTGAGCCCGGCTTTGCGACGCGCTTCTTCGGCATCTGGCTCAGCCCGCAGACCTCCGAGCCCGGGCTGCGCGAACAGCTGCTGCGATGAACACGCACGCAGCATCGGCGCGCTACGGCTTGCTGGGTGCAGGTCTAGCCTTTGTGGCGCTGCCCCTGCATGTGCACCTGCCGGCTCACTACGCCACGCACTACGGCGTGCCGCTGGCGGCCCTGGGTGCGCTGCTGCTGGCGGTGCGGGGCCTGGATGCCGTGCTCGACCCCTGGTTCGGTCGCTGGGCGGACCGCCTGCTTGGCACGCCGCGCTTGCCGGCCCAACTGCTGACGGCTGGCGTGGTGCTGGCGCTGGCCTTTGCGGCGCTCTTCCAGCCGGCGGTGTCGGGCACCGCAGCCTTGCTGGCCTGGGCGGCAGTCGCCTTGGTGGCCTGCTACGTCGCCTTCAGCCTGCTCAGCATCACCCACCAGGCCTGGGCCGCGCGCCTGGGTGGCGGCGAGACGGCGCAGACGCGGCTGGTGGCGTGGCGCGAGGGCTTTGCGCTGCTCGGCGTCATCGTGGCCAGCGTGCTGCC
>CALMQC010000419.1 GCA_937871895.1 uncultured Roseateles sp.
GAGTTCAACTTTGCATGGAGCCTGACGCCTTTCCCACACCGGCACACCGCCTTCTTCGACCACACGCACAACCTGCCGCTGCAATTGATCGTGGAGTTGGGTCTGCCGTGGGCCTTGGCGGTGCTGGGCTTGCTGCTCTGGAGCGGCTGGCGGCTGCTGGTGGGCGCCCTGCGAGCCGACACACCCGAGCTGCAGCGGCAGCGCCGCGCGATGGGCATGCTGGTGCTGATGATCGGCGTGCACAGCCTGCTGGAGTACCCGCTCTGGTATGCCTACTTCCTGCTGCCGGCGGTGTTTGCGTTTGGGCTTGGCTTGCCGGAGGCGGACGGCGCGCGGGCCAGTCCTGTGCTGGTGCCCCTGCTCGGGCTGGCAGGGGCCTTGCTCGTCACCGGCAGTGCCTATGCGTATTGGGACTACGGCCGCATCACGGCCATCTATGCACCTGGGGTGGACGCCGCGCCGCTGCCTGAGCGGATTGCGCGCGGGCAGCGCTCATGGCTGTTTGCGCACCACGCCGACTACGCGGCCGCGACGAGCCTGCCTCCCGGACCTGAAGCACTTGTGGCAGCGCGCCGCACGGCCTTCAGCCTGATCGACGCGCGGTTGTTGAAGCATTGGGCTCAATCGCTGGCGCAGACGGGTGACGTGGAGGCCGCGCGCTATCTGGTCGACCGGCTGCGCGAGTTTCGCAATCCGATTGGGGATGAATGGCTTGAGCAGTGCGAGGACGCGGCGGCCAGCGCGCCCGCATTCCCCTGCCAGCCGGCCAGCGGCGTGATCGATTGGCGAAGCTTGCGTTGAGCTGCTAGGCCGCCGACCAGTCCCCTGACTTGCCGCCGTGCTTCTCCAGCACGCGCACCTGACCGATGACCATGCCGCGGTCGGCGGCCTTGCACATGTCGTAGATGGTGAGCAGGCCGACTTGCACGGCACACAGTGCTTCCATTTCGACGCCGGTGCGGCCGAGCGTCTCGACCTGTGCGCGGCACAGCACGCGGCTGCTGGCGGCGTCGAGCTCGAAGTCCACCGCGATGCGCGTGATGGGCAGCGGGTGGCAGAGCGGCACCAGCTCGCTGCAGCGCTTGGCGCCCTGGATGGCGGCGATGCGGGCGATGCCCAGCACGTCGCCCTTCTTGGCGCTGCCGCTGGCGATCAGCTCGAAGGTGGCGGGCTGCATGCGGATCTCGCCGGCCGCGACCGCGATGCGGTGCGTCTCGGCCTTGGCGGACACGTCCACCATGTGGGCCTGGCCCTGAGCATCGAAATGGGTGAGGGGAGATGTCATGGGCACGCCGACGAAACAATGCAGCAAACTCGTTGAGGGCATGATAGGTGCCTTGATCCCCGGAGTGCCCGCGTGCCGAAGTCCCTTCCTTCTCGTGTCCTCGCCACTGTGCTGGCCCTGGCTCTGGTGACCGGCCCCACGGCCGCGCAGGTCAACCTGCCTGCGCTGGGCGATGTGGGTTCGCAGGACATCGACATCAGCACCGAGCGCCGCATCGGCGACCAGGTGATGCGCCAGATCCGCATCGACCCCGACTACCTGCAAGACCCCCTGCTGCAGGAGTACCTCGAAGGCGTCTGGACCCCGCTGTACAAGGCCGCCAAGCAGCTCGGCCACATTGGCGACGAGACGCAGCAGCGCTTCGCCTGGGAGCCCTTCCTGGTGCGCGACCGCAGCGTCAATGCATTTGCCTTGCCGGGCGGCTTTGTGGGCACGCACCTCGGCTTGATCGCCATGACCGCCTCGCGCGACGAGCTGGCCTCGGTGCTGGCGCACGAGCTCTCGCACATCACCCAGCGTCACATCGCGCGGCGCATCAGTGGCGAGAGCACCGGGACCATGCTGTCCATCGCCGGCCTGCTGCTGGGCATCCTGGCCGCCACCAAGGGCAATATCCAGGCGGCCAACGCCGGCATCATGACGGGCCAGGCGGTGGCGGCCCAGATGTCGCTCAATTTCTCGCGTGACATGGAGCGCGAGGCCGACCGCGTGGGCTTTGCGCTGATGACCGAGGCCGGCTTTGCCCCGGCCGGCATGGTCAGCATGTTCGAGCGCATGGAGCAGGCCTACCACCTGATGGACTCCGGCGCCTACCCTTACCTGCGCTCGCACCCGCTGACCAGCGAGCGCATTGGCGACGCCCGCACGCGCCTTGCGCTGGCGCCCTTTGCGCGTCCGCAGGGCCTGGCTGAGCATGCCTTGATGGCGGCGCGCTCACGCGTGCTGATGGACCCGCGTGTGGATGCCTGGAAGGCGCTGCAAGCCGGCCCCTCGGGCTCGCGCGAGCCCAAGCCCGGCGGCAACCCGTATGAGCCCGTCGGCCTCGTCTACGCCTCGGCCCTGGCCTCCATCAAGCTGCGCGACTTTGACCGCGCGGCCGACAACCTGCGTGAGTGCGAGGTGCTGCTGCAGCTCATCGGCCCCAATGCCCAGGCGGAACGCTTGCTCACCTACCTGCGCGCCGAGCTGGCCGAGGCTCGCAACCGGCCGCTCGATGGCTATGCCGCGCTGGAAGCGCTCAAGGACGAGAAGAGCCGCCCGCGGATGATGCAGCGTGTGGCCCTGCAGTTGATCGACCCGGCCCCCGAGGCCGCGCGTGATGCGGCCGATGCGCTGCAGACCCGCGTCAGCCTGCACCCCGAGGACGCCTACGCCTGGAGCCAGCTCGCGGTTGTCTGGACGCGCCTGGGCCAGCCGCTGCGCGCCATCCGCGCCCAGGCCGAGACACGCGCCGCAGCGGGCGACATCAACGGCGCCATCGACCGCCTGCGCTCCGGCCTGCGCCAGTCGCGCCAGCCCAATGCCGACCAGGTCGAGGCCTCGGTCATCGAGGCGCGGTTGAGAGCGCTCGTCTACGCCCGTCAGGGCATGCTGGCCGAGATGTACCCGGGCCGCTACATCCCGCCTGACGTCGAGCTGCCGAACTAAGCCCACCCCCTGCGGCTGGGCTCACTCCGCCGGAAAGAGGCGCTCGATCAGCACGTCGATCACCATCCCGCACAGGCTGTAGATCAGCGAGCCGATCACGGCAGGCCAGAAGCCTCGCACGTTCAGGCCCTGAAGCATCTCGGCCGCCGCCCAGAACATCAGGGCGTTGATGACGACCAGAAAGAGGCCGAGCGAGAGCACGGTCACCGGCAGCGTCAGCAGCACCAACAGCGGCCGCAGCACGGTGTTGAGCAGCCCGAGTACAGCGGCGGCCCAGAGCGCCGCGCTGAAGCTGCGCACCTCCACGCCGGGGTAGAGATGCGCCACCAGCAGCAGGGCGCCGGCCAGCAGGAACCAACGGGTCAGGGCTTTCACCATGGGGGGTGAGGATAGCGGGCGTGGGCATCCAGGTTGACCCTGAATCGAACCGGGTTGATTCAACACAAATGAGAATGATTTGCATTTGATGTATAGTCGAGCCCATCATGAATGCAGTGCTGGCTGTCTTCCCCTCCATGCCGTCGTCCCACCTGACGGGTGTTGCCCCTGGCGCACAGCGCCCTGTGCGTGCCGCCGCCGGTTCGCTGACCGGCGTGCGCGGCGGCAAGCGCATCCCGCTGAAAGCCAATGTCGACGCGGCGCTG
>CALMQC010000420.1 GCA_937871895.1 uncultured Roseateles sp.
CGCGCATGAAGCGGGCGGGCGTGCACGGCGCGCTCGTCAACAGCCGCCCCAATGACGGCACGCTGCGCCTGGTGGCCACACCCGGCGCGCAGTGGGTGCCCTTCATCCGGCTCTACCGCAACCGGGCTGACTACGACAGCTGGTTCGCCGACGACAGCATCCGCCGCATGGTGCTGGATCTGCTCCAGGCCGGCAGCCCGGCCGGGCCCTTTCGCGGCTTGGGTGAATTCCATCTCTACGACAGCGCCAACGCCGATGGGCCGACGGCCATGGCGCTGATGAAGCTGGCCCGTGAGCGCGGCCTGTGCGTGCTGGCGCATGTGGATGCCGTGGCGGTGGACCGGCTGCTGGGCCACGCCCCCGGCACAGCCCTCATCTGGGCCCACACCGGCCTGGGCGGCGAGCCGGTGCGACGTGTGCGTGCCTTGTTCGACAAGCATCCCGGCCTGCGCGGCGAGCTGTCCTACCGGCCGGGTCTGACCGTGGACGGCCGCCTCAGCGACGACTGGCGCGCGCTGCTGACCCAGCATGCCGGCCGCTTCCTGATCGGCTCCGACACCTGGATCACCCAGCGCTGGCAGCACTACGAGGCTTTGTTTGCCGACTACCGCCACTGGCTGGGCGAGCTGCCTCTGGAAGCAGCGCAGCGCATCGCCTGGGGCAATGCGGCCGAGCTGTTCAGCTTGCGCGGCCCGGCTTGAACGGCGCCGCATGAACGGCCCCGCATGAACGGCTTCCCATAATGCGCGGATGAACTTCAACGTCTCGCGCCGCAAGGCGCTGTGGGTGGGCATCCCGCTGGGCCTGCTGTTGCTGGGCTTGATCGTGGCCCTGCTGATCTGGTGGCAGCTGCCCTCGCTCGACCGCCTGACCGACTACCAGCCCAAGCTGCCGCTGCGCATCCTGGCGGCCGATGGGCAGTTGCTCGGTGAGTTCGGCGCCGAGCGCCGCAAGCTGGTGCCAATTGCCGACATCCCCAAACCGATGCGCGATGCCCTGGTGGCCGTGGAGGACGCCGACTTCTGGACCCACCCCGGCATCGACCTCGGCGGCATCCTGCGGGCCGCTGTGCGCAACCTGACCCACAGCGGCCCCCTGCATGGCGGCTCCACGCTGACCCAGCAGCTGGCGCGCGACATGTACCTGACCAAGGAGCAGACCTGGAGCCGCAAGATCACCGAGGCCGTGCTGGCCTACAAGATCGAGCAGACGCTGAGCAAGGACGAGATCCTTGAGATCTACATGAACCAGATCTGGCTTGGCGGGCGCACCTATGGCTTTGCCGCTGCCGCGCAGCGCTACTTCGGCAAGGAGCTGTCCGAGCTGGACCTGGGCGAGATGGCCTTGCTCATCGGCCTGCCCAAGAACCCGGCCGGCTACAACCCGCACACGCGTCTGCTGCGCGCCAAGAAGCGCCAAGCCGTGGTCCTGGCGCGCTTGGTGGCCGTGGGCCAGGTCACGCAGGAGCAGGCTGACGCCGCCAAGGCTGCGCCGCTGCACCTGCGCCGCGTGGGCCGGCTCAGCAGCATCGCCGACCATGCGATGGAGCAGGTGCGCGCCGAGGTGGTGGCGCGCTACGGCCCCGAGGCCTACGAGCGTGGCCTGCAGGTCACGACCACGCTCTACGCCGCCGAGCAGGAGGCCGCCCAGCAGGCGCTGCGCCATGCCCTCTTCGACCTCGAGCGCCGTCAGCCCTACCGGGGCCCGGAAGGCCGCATCGAGCTGCCCGCCGAAGGCTATGACGACGAACTGGACCGCGCCTTCGCCCAGTGGCCCGACCTTGGCGAGCTGCGTACCGCCGTCTTGCTCAAGCTGCAGGGCAGCGACAGCGCCGAGCTGGCGCTGAGCGACGGCCAGCTCGTGACGCTCAAGGGCGGCGCCGCACGGCCCCTGGCCAAGCTGCAGCGCGGCGCCGTGGTGCGCCTGCTGCCGCAAGGCACTGGCTGGGCGCTCGGGCAGGTGCCGGAGGCAGAAGGCGCCGTCGTCACGCTCGACCCCAGTGGCGGCCAGATCCGCGCGCTGGTGGGCGGCTTCGACTTCACGCGCAACCAGTACAACCACGCCACCCAGGCCTACCGCCAACCGGGCTCGGCCTTCAAGCCCTTGGTCTACTCGGCCTTGATCGAGCAGGGCGCCTGGGCCGGCACGCAGGTCAGTGACCAGCCCATCGAGATCGGCGACTGGGCGCCGCGCAATTACGACGGCAAGTACGAAGAGAGCCTCTCGCTGCGCGAGGCCCTGGCGCGGTCCAAGAACATGGTGACCATCCGCCTGGTGCAGGAGGTCGGGCCGCAGCGCGCACGGGCCTGGTCTGCGCGCTTTGGGCTGGAGGAGGAGCGCCAGCCGCTCAACCTCACGCTGGCCCTGGGCACCGGCGCCGCCACGCCGCTGCAGATGGCGCGGGCCTATGGCGCCTTTGCCAACGGCGGCCGCATCGCCGCCACGCGGCTGATCGAGCGCATCGAAGACGCCCAAGGCATCACGATCTGGAAGGCCGATGCCCCGCCCGAGCCCAAGGAGGCCGTCAGTGAGCGCAATGCCTTCATGACTGCGCAATTGCTGTCCGGCGTGATGCGCGACGGCACCGGCGCGCGCGCCAGCCAGATGCTGGGCCGCTGGGACCTGTACGGCAAAACCGGCACCACCAATGACGCCATTGACGCCTGGTTCGTCGGCTTCCAGCGCTCACGCGTCGGGGCGGTGTGGATCGGCTACCCGACGCCAAAGTCGCTGGGCGAGCGCGAGACCGGCGGCGGCCTGGCCTTGCCCGTCTGGGTGGCCACGATGCGTGAGGCGCTCAAAGGCATCCCAACCGACCCGCTGGCCCCGCCGGCCGCCGGGCTCACCCAGGTGGGCGAGGATTGGTTCTACGAGGAATTCGCCGGCGACGCGGCGCTGGCGCGCATTGGCGCGGCAGCCACCGCCGAGTCTGCTGCATCGGCGGCCAGCGAGCCGCGCTGATCAGCCGTTGCGGCTGCGCGGGCGCGCGTCCTTGGGCAGCGGCTCTCGCAGCCAGAACTCCAGGTCACTCTTGCCCTGGGCGCCTTCGGGCAGGCCCTGGCCCAGCCAGATCAGCTGGCGCTCGCGCAACTTGGCACGGCGCACGGCGTCGCCGTGGAAATCCCACAGGTGGCGGTCAAAGCTGCCATCGGCAGCCAGCAGCTTCAGTCCCAGCTCCAGGCGCTCGGCCAGCGCCGTGTTGTGCGGCCCCACGACGAAGTGGAAAGGCCACGGAAAGTGCAGCAAGAGGCTCTTGTCCACGGCGAGGTCGGGCAACTCGGCCACATGGGCCTGCTGCTCGTCAAAGGCTTCGTTCACGCCGCGCGGGAAGGCATCGAAGCGGTCGGCCATCAGCATGCGGAACATGGTGCGGTAATGCGTTGAGCGCACCACCTTGATGCCCAGCGCCTCGAACATCCGTGCATCGGGCCAGCTCACCTCCTGGCCCAGGCTGAAGCGGCGCAGGTCTGCCAGCGTACGCACACGGTCGAACTCGGCCTGCCGCGAGCCCTTGATGAGCAGCAGCCGCAGGCCCAGCAGGCCACGGCGCGTGTCCACCTTGATGGGCAGCAGCTGCGCGTACTCCTGGATCACCGGCGACACCCAGCCCACCGTGGCCAGGCCATTGGGCCGCAGCTCGCGCAGCACGCGCGTCAGCGTCATGAACTGCGAGGCCGGCGCCAGACGGTAGGGCCCGTGCGTCGCCAGGGTGCGCTCCAGCGCCGCGCGCAGCAGCACGACGAGGTCGTCGGCGCGCGTGTCCTGCGGGGTCTCGGGCGCCGGGTAGATCACCTGCTGCGGGCTGCTGCCGCTCGCGCACAGGCTGGTTCCGGACAGGCTCGCCAGGAGCAGCTGTCTGCGGTTGGGTGAAGTCATCGGCCTTTCCAGACGAAGTCGGCGCTGCGTCGCGCTGCAACTCTCAGCGCAAGCGAGCGCCAGGGCAATCCGCGAAAGCACCCGTGTGCGTGTTCAGCTCGCCACGCCGGCGGCCACCTGGCCGGCCGGTACATGCGCGGCCGCGCTGGCCACGTGTCCGGCCTGGTCGTCGAAGAAAAAGTCAGGCTCAAACTCGCGCAGGAACTCGCCCTTGGCCAAGCCACCGAGAAACATGGCCTCGTCCACCTCGATCTGCCAGTCCATCAGCGTGCGGATGGCGCGCTCGTGCGCCGGTGCGCTGCGTGCCGTGACGAGGGCGGTGCGCACGCGCATGCCGCTGCGGGTGGCGGCCTGCAGGCGCCGCAGGGCCTCCAGCACCGGCTTGAACGGTCCCGCCGGCAGGGGCTGGTGGGCGCGGGCCTGCTCGTGGGCCTGAAAGGCCTGTAGCCCCTCGCGCTGGAAGACCTGCTCGGCCTCGTCAGAGAACAGCACTGCATCGCCGTCAAAAGCGATGCGCAGCTCCTGTGGGTGCGCGCTGCTGGCCTGGCGCGAGAGCGGCATCACGCGCGCCGCGGCCACGCCGGCCGCCAAGGCTTGGCGCACGTCGTCGTCGTTGGCCGACAGGAACAACTGGCTCGACAGCGGCCGCAGGTAGCGCCAGGGCGACTGCCCCCGCGTGAAGACGCCGCGCTCAATGGGCAGGGCGTAGTGCGCCGCCGAGCGGAACACGCGCAGCCC
Organism: uncultured Roseateles sp.; assembly: GCA_937871895.1. GTDB lineage: Bacteria > Pseudomonadota > Gammaproteobacteria > Burkholderiales > Burkholderiaceae_C > Pelomonas. The sequence goes on from CALMQC010000420.1 coordinate 4,615, forward strand.
CGAGATCGGGTCATTGCGCGACAACACCACCACCTCGACGCGCTTCTCGCCATCGGCGTTGAAGGCCAGCAGCTTCTTCACCAGCGAGAAGGCCACCCCCGGCGGCGCAGGCTCGTCCAGCCGCGACTGCTGCAGCGCCATGTAGGCGCGGTCGTCACCGGCCTCGAAAACCTCGTTCTCGGCTTCGAAGTCAAACAGGGCACGCGAGGAAATGGCCACCACAAGTTGGCCGCTGAGGGAGGCAGGCATGGCGCATTCTGGCTCGACCAACGCCGCGCCAGCCTGGGCGAACGTGACCGCACGCAGCGCAGCGGTGCGCCCTTGCAGCCATCGCGTGGCCACCGCGTTACATGCAAGGCCCACGCCGTCAAGGACAACCCTAACTCCGCAATGGTTGTTGTGCGTGCCGGCCGCTGTTAGTGTCTCGGCAACGTCGGGTCGTTAGTGGCGAGGGGAGCGATGGACAGCTCGCAGACATCGTGGACGATGCTTCGTGCCGTGCTGCGGCATGCCCCCGTGGGCGTGCTCGTGGTGGAGCGAGGATCAGGGCGAATCCGTTTTGCGAACTTTGAAATCGAGCGCATGCTCGGCTACGAGGCCGGTGCGCTGGATGGCGCACTGCTGCCTCAGTTGCTGCCGCCGTCGGTGGTGGGCACGCATGATGCTTGGGTCGAGAACTACTTCAAGCAGGGCCAGCCACGACGCATGGGCGCGGGGCAGAAGCTGTGGGCGCTGCACCGCAGTGGCCGCACCATCCCCATCGAGGTGGGCTTGATGCTGCAGCCGGTGGACGGCGAGACGCTTGCGCTCGCTTACGTGTCAGATCGCAGCGAAGCCACGCGCTTGCAGGCGCTGAGCGAAGGCGTTTCGACGGCGCTGCCGCTGGGCCTGTTGATCGTCGATGTGGCGGGCCGCATCGTGCAGGCCAATGCCTCGCTGGAGCGTATGTTTGGCTACGGGCCCGGCGAACTGGAGGGAAGCAACCTGGAAGTGTTGCTGCCCGAGCGTTTCCGGGCTGGCCACCCGGAGCAGATGGGGCGATTCTTCGAGCGGCCCTCGCCGCGTGCGATGGGTTCGGGCCGCGACCTGATGGCACGGCATCGGAGCGGGCTTGAGTTCCCGGTCGAAGTGGCGCTGAACTCGTACGAATCGGCCAACGGACGGCTGGTCATCGCGGTCGTCAGTGACATTTCGTCGCGCAAGGCCGCCGAGGACGCGCTGCGACAGACCAATGAGCAGCTTGAGGAATTTACATACGTTGCTTCGCATGACCTGCGCTCGCCGTTGCGTGGCATCGCCGAGTTGTTGAGCTGGATCCGGGAGGACCTGCCGGAAGCGGTGATCACGCCCGATATCGCGCACAACTTCGACCGCGCGCGCGTTCGCATCGAGCGGGGCGAACGCATGATCGACGACTTGCTGGACTACGCGCGCGCCGGTCAGCGCGAGAAACGATGCCAGACGGTCGATCCGCATGAGCTGGTTCTCGAGGCGGTCGCCAGTGCCGAGGTGCCGGCCAGCTTTCAGGTTCAGCTGGCCGTGAGTGCTTCGCCCTTCGAAACCGCAGCGGCGCCGCTGGCCGTGGTGCTGCGCAATCTCGTCGGAAACGCCGTCAAGCACAACCCCAATGGGCAAGGGCGGATTTCGGTGAGCGCGTTTGACCAGGGGAGGTTCGCCGTCTTCGTCGTCGAGGACGACGGGCCTGGCGTGCCGGCTGCGGCGCGAGATCGCATCTTCAAGCTGTTTCATCGTGCCAATGCCAAGTCGGTGGGGCATGGCGTGGGTTTGGCTGTCAGCCGGCGCATGGTCAATGTGCATGGCGGCGCCATCGTGGTGGATCGCAGCGAGCTGCTCGGTGGCGCACGCTTCACCGTGCAATGGCCGCGTATTGGACTCAGGGAAGCGGAAGATGAATGACTGCGTTGCAGAGAAGTTGCCCTTTGTGCTCTTCATCGTGGATGACGATGACGTGGCCGTCGAGGGCGTGATGCGCAGCCTCGCCAAGAGCGGCATTCAATGCGACACGATGGTGGCGACCGACGGGCTGGAGGCGCTTGAAATCCTGCGCGGCGAACACCCGGAGAAGACCATCACCGGGCCCTTCCTGGTGCTGCTGGACCTGAACATGCCGCGTATGGATGGGTTTGAGTTCCTGGACGCGCTGCGAGCCGACAAGCGCTTGCATCAGTCGGTTGTGTTCGTGCTCACCACCTCGTCGCGTGACGCTGACCGCAGCCGGGCCTATGACGGAAACATCGCCGGCTACATGGTGAAGTCCGCTGTCGGGCCGCAGTTCTCGCGCCTGGCCAGCTTTCTGGCGCGCTACGCCGACGCCGTGCGGTTGCCCTGATGGCCATGTTCGACCGCCAGCCCGCCAGTGACGACGGTTCGGCCTTCCAGCTGGACCGGCCGATTCATGCCCTGGTCATCGACGACGATGACGTCGATCGCGAGCGGCTCAAGCGCCTGCTACAGCGCTGCGGGACCCAGCTCAAGGTAGCCGAGGCCGACACCAAGTGGGGCGCGCTGCAGGAGCTCCGTGCCAAGCCCCGGGACTTCTCCTTCATCTTCCTGGACTTCAAGCTCGAGGACGGCGATGGCCGCGAGCTGCTGCCCGACATCTGGCAGCTCGTGGGGGCCGACTGCGTCGTCATCGCCGTGACGGGGCACGGGTCTGACCGCGCGGCGGCCGACGCCATCAAGCTTGGCATCCATGACTACCTGAGCAAGGGCGATCTCGACGCTGAGCGCATCTCCGCCGCCGTTCAGGAAGGGCTGCACTGGATCGAAGTGAATCGCCGAGCACGCGAGGCGGAGCAGGCATTGATCCACCGCAGCCTGCATGACCCCTTGACCGATTTGCCCAATCGGAACCTGTTTTTCGACCGCATGGAGTACCAGTGCGCCCAGTTGCGGCGCGACGCCACGCCGTTCGCGGTGATGATGATCGACCTGGACCGCTTCAAGCAGGTCAACGACGAATTCGGCCACATGGTCGGTGACGAGCTGTTGGTCGAAGTGGGGCGGCGCCTGCAGCGCAATATGCGTGAGGTCGACACCGTGGCCCGACTGGGTGGCGACGAATTCGCGGTGCTGTTGCCCGGCGTGGCGTCGCTGGATGTGGCCGAGTCGATGGGCCGCAAACTCGTCGCGGCGCTGGAGGAGTCGGTTAGCGTCGGCTGCGGCTTGGTCAGCGTGGGGGCATCGCTCGGCGTGGTGGTGGCGCCCCAGCATGGCCGGGAGGTCAGCACCCTGATTTCACGCGCCGACCATGCGATGTACCGCGCCAAGCGCAAGCTCGACAAGGTCGTGCTCTACGACGACCTCGAACCTGGCAGCACCAGCATCATGGATCGTCTGGTGCTGCTGGGCGAGGTGGAGCTGGCCATCGAGCGCGGCGCCATGCACTGGCACCTGCAGCCCAAGGTGGACCTGCACACGCGCGAGGTCATCGGCTTTGAGGCGCTTGCGCGTTGGCAGCATGCGCGCTTCGGGCCGGTGGCGCCCGACGTCTTCATCCCTGCCATCGAGGGCTCCAAACTTATCTGGCCCTTCACGCTGGCCACGGTGGACGCTGTGCTGCGGCATATCAAGCGCCTAGGGCCGGACTTTGCGCGGACCAGCTTTGCGGTCAATGTCTCAGCGCGCGTCCTGCAGCATCCAGACCTTGTCGATGCCTTGCTGGAGCGCCTGCGCGCCGCCGACGTGGACCCCAGCCGCCTTGTCATCGAGCTGACCGAAACGGCGCTGATCAGCAACGCCGGCCAAGCCCGCTCGGTGCTGGACCGGCTCGCCAGCCATGGCGTAGACCTCGCCATTGACGACTTCGGCGCTGGTTTCACGTCCTTTGGCTATTTGCGCGACTTCAGGGTGCGTGAGATCAAGATCGACAAGTCCTACA
>CALMQC010000421.1 GCA_937871895.1 uncultured Roseateles sp.
CCCAGGCGGGTGTTCAGGCCAGCGATGTGCTCGCGCAGGGCGGTCACGCCGGCCGCGACGATCTCGCCCTTGCGGCGCTCCTTCTCCGCGCTCAGGATGTTCTCGGCCATGCTCACGTTCTGCTGCAACAGCTTGTCCAGCATGTCCTTCGTGCGCTTGGCCTGGTCGATGGGCTGCACCTGGGCCAACATCTGCGCCTCGGCCGCCTTCAGCTGCGCGCGCGCGTCCTTCATGACCTTGATCTGCGCGTCGAGGTCAACGAAGTCCTGGTCGGTCTTCGGCTCCCGGATCAGCTTGTCGGCCAGGAACGTGCGCAGGCGCTGCTCGAAGGCCTGGAAGTTGTCCTGCAGGGCCAGGGTGCCGGTCACCTGAACCACGGGGGCCGGCAGCATCTCCACCGGCTCGGCCACGATCTTCTCGACAGCCGATGCGGCCGGCGGGGTGTAGGTGGCGAGGTCGGCCGCGAACTGACGCCAGCCGGCCAGCAGCTGCTCGCGGCGGCCGGGCACGGGTCGGTACTCCATGTGGACGAACCGCTCGGGCGTGCCGTCCGTGCAGACGAACACCACGCGCTCGGCCTCGGACACCAGCAGTTCCTGCTCCAGTTGCCAGACGTAGTGCATGTCCAGCACACCGGCGCGCACCTGGGCGGCCAGTTCCTCGTTCCACAGCTTGACCTCGGCCACCGTGTCCTGCATGAACGTGATGCCGTCGAAGCTGGCGCCCAGCACCATGCCGTCGATTTCCACCGTGCCGACCTGGGGAGCGATGTCGTCGCCGATCAGATCCTCGATCAGCGGGCGTGCGGCGGCTTCGGCGGCGTGGCCACGGTCGAACAGGGCTTGCATTGCCGGGCTCACGTCGGGTGTGATGCCGGTGGCCTTCTCGTGCAGAAGGGCGGCTCTGGTGGTGTACTTCGAGGCGCCCATCATGGCGGGGGCCTCGCTGGCGTTGAAGATGCGGGCGCGGTGGGCCAGCCACTCAGGCGAGCCCTGCTCAAGGTTGTGGGTCTGCATGGTGTCTCTCCTTATCGGGGTGTTTTGCGGGAGCTTGGGGTTGTCAGTGCTTCAGACGCCGACCAACCCTTTTTCAGACGGTGAGAAATGCACTGCTGTGATAGGCCGGTCTTGCGTGACCACTGCGTTACGGTCAGTGATTCACCGTCGTGGGTGAGCATGACGTTGGTGCTGCGGTTGTTTTGCTGCTCGCCTTGAGTTGCCCATCGGCAGTTCCCGGGCTCGTAGTTGCCATCGTTGTCGATGCGGTCAATCGTGTGCTTTGACGATGGGCGTGAAGATCCAAACTCACGATAGAAAACATCAAACGAGTGCCACGCCTTGCACACCTGGATTCCTCTGCCTCCATATCGGGGATAAGACTTGTGCTTTTCGTTCTCGCACCTCGAAATCATGTTTCGCCAAACCGTATAGATTCCGTCGTTTGTGCGTCCGTGAGTAGTGCGCTTCGTTTCGGAACTTCTCCGCTTTTCATCCTGCAAGCAACCGCAGGACTGCGTGTGACCATTCCTCATGTCGGCGCCAATGACCACGGTCAAGACGCCGCAGTCACATCGGCAGTTCCAAGTCGCAACGCCGCGCGTCGCTCGACCTGCGCGAGAGATGACTGCTAGCCTTCCAAACCGCAAGCCGGCCATATCCACGATCTGCGTCATGACTACGGGCGCTCGCTGTCGTTCATCGAATCGCGGAAGCCCTGATAGGCAGTCTTCAGCTCCTCGCGCTGAGTAGCGTCCTGCACGGCGGCGATGATGGACGCGGCTTCATCCAACTTGGCGGGAGTGCGGGCGTCCTGCATTTGCTGATGGACCTGCGCATACGTCACCTTCGGCTCCACGTCCTGGGCCTGCTGGGCCGGCGCGAACCAGCCGCGCACGCGGGCCTTCTGCTCGTCGGACAGCGTGCCCTTGCTGGCCAGGAAGGCGATCACTTCGTCGGCTGTCTTCCCGGCCTTCTGCCACTCGGGCACCTTGGCCTTGCGGGCGTCGAGGGCTTCATCGGGCCATGCGGGCGCGGCGGCCTTGGCAGCGGCCGGCTGCTCGGCTTGCGGCGCCTCGTCACCATGCCGCGCGAGATGGTCGCGCAGCGCCTCGTCCATGTCCTCCAGGTCCTGCGCGAAGCAGTCGCTGGCGGCCGTGACGTTGAGCACCATCGCCATCTTGGCGCGCTTGTTCGCCATCTTCAGCACGGTGTTGGCGATGTCGGCCGGCTCGGTTCGCACCTGCTTGGCCTTGTAGAACGTGCCCCCCTTGCCGCGCGCGTGCTTGACGCGGCGCATGTTGGGCGGCGTCTCGTCCCATTCCTCGTCGCACACAGCCTTGCGCCACTTGTACTTCTCTTCGTTGCTGGACGCCTCGCCCAGGCCGGAGCCCATGACGATGCCGCTGGTCTGGTGCGTGCCGATGCAGTTGACCCGGTAGCGGATGCAGTCGGCGG
>CALMQC010000422.1 GCA_937871895.1 uncultured Roseateles sp.
CCTGGCCACGTCGGCCGGCTTGCTGGCCACGGCGCTGGTGCTGCTGGTGCTGGGCCCTCCCGGGCCCCGCCGCGCGGCCCAGCAGGGTTGGGACAGCGGCTTCCTGCCCGTGGTCTCGCAAGACGAATGGCGCCGCACCCTGGCCGAGCAGCGCGAGCTGCCCGTCTGGCTGATGCCGGCCGAGCTGCCACGCCAGCAACTGGCGCAGTTGGGCCTGCCCTTTGACGCCTCACGCGCCGACGAAAGCCTGCGCGCCGAGCTGATGGTCCACCCCTCCACCGGACGCCTGCTGGCCGTCCGCATCCTGCCCTGAAGGAGTTGTCCCCATGTCCCGCCCCTCCGCAATTCGACCCACCGCGCTGCATGCCGCCGCTGCCCTGCTGGCGCTGGCCTGCGCGCCCCTGAGCCTGCACGCCCAGACGCCCGAAGCACCGCCAGCCCCACCGCCGCCCTTGCCACTGGAGGCGCCTCACCGCCTCACGCTGACCCTGCCGCTGTTGGCTCAGGGCCCGGCGCCGCAGCTCGAACTGCTGGGCAGTGAAGGCGCCACGGCCCTGGCCTGGCATGAACTCGTGACCGAAGGCGTCGTCAAGGGCGCGCCCTACTGCGCCACCGCCGTCCACGAGCGCATCCAGACCCTGGCTGACGGCAACCGCATCAGCAAGAAGCAAAGCACCCAGCTCTGCCGCGATGGCGAAGGCCGCACGCGCCGCGAGCTGCAGCGAGATGGCGGCGCGCGCCTCGTCTACCTCAATGACCCGGTGGCCAAGGAGAGCTGGGTGCTCGACCCCGAGGCCAAAACCGCGCGGCGCCTGGCCATCCACACCCAGGTGTTCACCGCCAACGGCACAGCGGCTTTGGCACCCCAGGCCATTCGTGAGCAGGCTGAGCGCTGGCGCGAGTGGGCCAAGGAGATCGCCGAGCAGGCCCGCCGGGGCGTCATGGGCGAGCCCGGTCAACCGGGCGAGCCGGGTCGCCTGCGGATTGAGCGACACGTCGTGCGCCCCGGCGGTGAGCCCGGCGTCCTGATCGAGAGCGACACCGTGACGCCGGCCGCACCCGGCGCCAGCGCGGTTGAGACGCGTCGCGATGTGCGCGTGCTGCGGCTGTCCGACCTGCCGCGCATGCAAGCACCCATGCCGCCCATGCCCCCGCTGCCACCAGCCGCCCCGATGCCGCTGGGTGACCTGGCTGGCCTGGCAAACCTGTTGCCGCGCGGGCCCGCCGTGACCACGGCCTTGCCGCCCAAGGAGATCGAGGGCGTCAAGGTCAATGGCGAGCGCACGACTTGGACGCTGGAGGCCGGCAAGATCGGCAACGAGCGGCCCATCGTCACCACGCGCGAGGTGTGGCGCAGCCCCGAGCTGATGCTGGTGGTCTCAAGCCGCGAAGCCGACCCGCGCAGCGGCGAGATCGTCTACCGGCTGGAGAAGCTCAAGCGCGGCGAGCCCGATGCGAGCTTGATGAAGCCGCCGGCCGACTACACGCGCCCCGCACCGCCCGCGCCGCGCCCCAAGGCACCGGCGGCGTCCGACACGCGGCGCGGTTGATCAGGCAGCCAGCGTCGGGTAGTCGGTGTAGCCCTCTTCCCTGCCGCCATAAAGCGTCTCGCGCTGGACGGCGGCCCAGGGCGCATCGCGGCGGATGCGCTCGACGAGGTCGGGGTTGGCGATGAAGGGCCGGCCAAAGGCCACCGCATCCGCCAGGCCCTCGGCCATCGCCGCCACCGCCAGTTCGCGTGTGTAGCCGTTGTTGACGATCCAGGGCGCGTTGCAGCGCTGGCGCAGAGCCTGGTAGTCAAACGGTGCGTTGTCTCGCGCGCCACCGGTGGCGCCTTCGATCACGTGGACAAAGGCCAGCTGCAACGCGCCGAGCTGCTCGCCCACGTGGTTGTAGAGCGCCTGCGGGTTGCTGTCCTGCCCGATGTCATTGGCCGGCGTCACCGGCGAGAGGCGGATGCCCGTGCGCGCCGAGCCGATGGCCGCACACACCGCCTGCATCACCTCGACGAGCAGGCGCGCGCGGTGTTCGATGGGGCCACCGTAGGCATCGGTCCGGTCATTGGTGCTGTCGCTCAGGAACTGCGCCAGCAGGTAGCCATTGGCGGCATGGATCTCCACTCCGTCAAAGCCCGCCGCGATGGCATTGCGTGCGGCCTGCGCGTAGTCGGCCACCAACTGCGGCAGTTCTTCCAGCGCCAGCGCACGCGGCGCGTCCACGGGCACCAACTCGCCCTTCCTGACATAGGTGCGCGTCTGCGCCGCCCGCGTGGTGGACGACACTGGCGCTGCGCCAGCCGGCTGCAGCGCACGCACCGAGATGCGCCCCACATGCCAGAGCTGGGCCACGATGCGGCCACCAGCCGCGTGCACGGCATCCGTCACCACCCGCCAGGCCGCGATCTGCTCGGGGCTGTGGATGCCGGGGGTGTCGAAATAGCCCTGGCCATCGGGCCGGATCTGCGTCGCCTCGCTGATCAAGAGACCCGCCGTCGCACGCTGCGCGTAGTACGTGGTGGCCAGCGGCGGAATCACCTGGCCCGGCGAACGGTTGCGCGTCAGCGGGGCCATCACGATGCGGTTGGCGAGCGCGATGTCGCCGAAGCGGGCGGGGTCAATCAGAGTGGGCATGGGCAGCAATTGGGGGGCTTGAAGCCCCCCTCGGTTCAAAACCCGCAGCTTACGCAGCCGCGCTGCAACCCGCCGTCACGCAGGGGATAGCAAGTCTGCGCTAGAAGCCACCGCCTCGGGGCGCCGGTGCTCGCCCGGCCGCAAGGCCGCGCGTGCACGACGCGGCTGCGTCGAGCCATCCAACTCGTGGCACACCTGGGCCTGCCAGGCCAGGCCGTGCACGATGTTGTTCAGCTCCACGATGGCACGCTCGGCCGGCAGCACGAGGCCATCCGCCCACGCGAGCGGCACATTGGCCGCGATCTGCATCGGGTCGGCCAGCGCCACCACCCGATGCCCGCGCCGCAGCCAGCGCCAGGCCAGGCCCACGCGCCGCCCGTGCCAGCGCGCTTCCCACACCGTGATGCCCTCTGCCCGCGAGGGCTCGCCATCAGGTGCCAGGCCTTGCGTGCGGACGTGACGCAAGCACGCAGTCCAGGGGCCATTGAACAAAATGGGCTCTGATGTCTCTCCCCAAGAGATAACATCGTTGAGCGAAAACATCGACATACGACCTCCTTCTTTGATGTCGAGGTGAAGGGGAGTTTGAGAAGCCCCGCCCTGAGGGGCAACCTAGCAACCTTGCCAAACGAGACCCATGGAGATCCGCCTCCAGGACTACAGCAACGTCGGCCTTGCGACGTCATTGCCAGAGCTGCAAAACCAGCTCGTGCGCATGGCGGAGCGCATGGAGTTTGGGCTGGTGTCGGCGGCGTTGTTGAAGGGGGCGTTTGACGCTCCCGATGTCGTCATACGCTCGGTCGGCAACACACCGGCAGCATTTCTCGAAATCTCGAGAAATCTCGATCAGGCACGCACCGACCCCGTGCTGCATCGCTTGATGAAGTCGAGCGTGCCGCTCATTTACGACCAGAAGCTGTACGCCGACGCCGGGGCCGGCGACCTGTGGGAGGAGCAAGCGCCGTTCGGCTACTGCACGGGCATCGCCGTCGGCTTGCACCTGCCCAACAACCGGCACTTCTTGCTGGGCGTTGATCGCCCCAAGAACCTGCCGCGCAGCGAGTCGAAGCTGACGCGAATGGTCGCGGACCTGCAGCTCCTGGCGGTCCATGCGCAATACGCCGCGCAGCAGATCTTTGACAAGGAGCTGGACGCGCCCGAACCCAAGCCAAGCCTCACCCCGCGTGAGCTTGAATGCTTGCGGTGGACGATGGATGGCAAGAGCGCCTACGTGACCGGCCAGATCCTGTCGATCAGCGCGTCGGCGGTGAACTTCCATCTGCAGAACGCCATGCGCAAACTGGACGTGGCCAGCAAGCACCAGGCGGTGCTCAAGTGCGTCAATCTCGGCATCCTTTGAGGGCCATGACCTGTACAGGTTGCTAGGTAGTCGGCTTCGGTTCCAGGGGGGAAAGTTGGTTCCGAGTTCAACGCACCGGAGCCCACCATGTCTCTCTACAAAATCGTCTGCGCCCTTTTTGGTTTCGAAGACACCGACTTCCCCCGTACCGGCGGTTAAGGGTGCTGCGACCCGGGGTGGCATGATGCCGCCCCCATGTCGTCGTCCCCGCCTGCCAGTCTCAATCCAGCCCAGCTGGAAGCTGTTCACCATCTGAGCGGCCCCTGCCTCGTCATTGCGGGGGCGGGCTCAGGCAAAACGCGTGTCATCACGACGAAGATCGCCCGGCTGCTGGAGGGCGGCTATCTGCCTCGGCAGATCGCGGCGATCACGTTCACCAATAAAGCCGCGCAGGAAATGCGCGAGCGTGCCAAATCCTTGGTCGGCAACAAAGCCGCCAAGGACTTGGCCATTTCTACCTTCCACTCTTTGGGCGTGCGCTTGCTGCGCGAAGAAGGCAGCCGCCTCGGGCTCAAGGAGCAGTTCTCCATCCTCGACAGCGACGACGTGCTGTCGGTGCTGAAGGACGCAGGCGGCACGACCGACATCAACACCGCCCGCCAGTGGCAGTGGACGATCTCGCTCTGGAAGAACCAAGGGCTCAACGCCGCCCAGGCCGCCGCCGCCGCCAAGAACGACAACGAACGCGCGGCCGCTGCCGTGATGGTGCGCTACCAGGAGCGGCTTGCTGCCTATCAGGCCGTCGACTTTGACGACCTGATCCAGCTGCCACTCAAGCTGCTCTCGACGGACGCCGAGGCGCGCGCCAAGTGGCAAGACAAGCTGCGCTACGTATTGGTGGACGAGTACCAGGACACCAATGCCGTGCAGTACGAACTGCTCAAGGCGCTGGTGGGCGAGCGCGGCATGTTCACCGCCGTGGGCGACGACGACCAGTCCATCTACGGCTGGCGCGGCGCGACCATTGAGAACCTCAAGCGCCTGCCGGCCGACTACCCGGCGCTCAAGGTCATCCCGCTGGAGCAGAACTACCGCTCCACCGGCGCCATCCTGCGCGCGGCCAACAACGTCATCGCCGGCAACCCCAAGATCTACGAGAAGAAGCTCTGGAGCGAGTACGGCGACGGCGACCCGATCTCGCTGCTGGAGTGCGATGGCGAAGAGCACGAGGCCGAACGCGCCGTCGCGCGCATCCAGGCGCTGCGCGGCGACGGCAAGGCGCCGAACTTCAGCGACTTCGCCATCCTCTATCGCGCCAACCACCAGGCTCGCATCTTTGAGCAGGCCCTGCGCCGCGCGCAGATCCCGTACAAGGTCTCGGGCGGCCAGAGCTTCTTCGACCGCGCCGAGATCAAGGACCTCTGCGCCTGGCTGCGCCTCTTGGTCAACCAGGACGACGACCCCGCCTTCCTGCGCGCCGTCTCGACGCCCAAGCGCGGCATCGGTCACCAGACGCTGGGCTCGTTGGGCGAGTTCGCGGCCAAGTGGAAGTGCAGCATGTTCGAGGCGCTCTTTGCCGAGTCGCTCAGCTCCGCGCTCTCGACCCGCGCCATCGGCTCGCTGCACGAGTTTGGCCGCTACGTGAACGACCTGGAGTACCGCGCCCGGCACGCCGAGGGCCACGAGGCCGCCCGTGCGCTGTTGATGGAATGGCTGCTCGACATCGGCTACGAGCAGCACCTGACGGACAACGAAGAGAACGAGAAGGTCGCCGCCGCGCGCTGGAGCAATGTGATCGACTTCGTCGACTGGATCGCCAAACGCTGCGGCGGCCTGCCCGAGGACGGAGGCCAGGAGAGCGAGAAGCAGACCGTGCTGCAAGTGGCCCAGACCATCAGCATCATCCTCAGCATCGCCGAGCGCGGCGACGAGCAGGACCAGGTCACGCTCACCACCCTCCACGCGTCCAAGGGCCTGGAGTGGCCGCACGTGCTGTTGGCCGGCGTCAACGAGGGCCTGCTGCCGTTCAAGGCGGAGGACGACGACATGACGCCAGAGCGCCTGCAGGAGGAGCGCCGGCTGATGTACGTGGGCATCACCCGCGCCCGCCAGACCCTGGCCGTCTCGACCCTGCGCCGCCGCAAGAAGGGACGCGAGACGATCGCTGGCATCCCCAGCCGATTCATCGCGGAGATGAAGCTGCACGAAGGCTCGGGCCGCGAGGACCCGCGTGAGAAGCTCAAGCGCATGCGGGCCGAGCTGGCCGCCCAAGCCGCCGCCCGCAGCACGCCGAACGGCTGACACCCCAGCCGCTTTCCGTGCCATGCATCACACCCACCCCACCCGCCCCAGGGGGGTGGGCAGGCCGGTCGTGCCGTCTGCACGCGGCGGTTTGGAGGGGGACTTTCAGAATCGGCGCCGTTGTCACTGCCTCAATGGGACCTCCTCCATGCGTCGTGTTCTCGTCCTCCTCACCCTGTGTGTCGCCAGCGTGGCGGCCCTGGCCGCACCGGTGCCGACCAACTTGCTGGTCAACGGCAGCTTCGAGGCCACGCCGGTGGGCGCGGGATCCTGGACGCAGGTGAACAGCCTGCCGGGCTGGACCTGGATGGCTGGGCCGGGCACCGGGTTCGAGGTGCGCAACAACGTGGCGGGTGCCGCGCAGGATGGCAGCAACTACCTGGAGCTGGACACCGACGGCAACACCAGCATCGGCCAGACCCTGAACGGCCTGGTTGCCGGCCTGGCCTATGACCTGAGCTTCTGGTACGCCCCGCGTGAGTTCCAGCCGGCCGCGACGAATGGCATCCAGGTCTACTGGAACGGCCTGCAACTGGGCGGCACGCTCACTGCGGACGGCGGCGCCGGCAATTTGTGGAGCGAGCACCGCTTCAGCGTGGTGGCGCAAAGCGGCGCCAATGTGCTGAGCTTCAGCGCTGTGGGTCGCAGCGACACCTTGGGCGGCAACCTGGACAACGTGCGCCTGAGCCAACGCGTGCCCGAGCCCGGCAGCCTGGCGCTGACGCTGACCGCCCTGGCCAGCTTGGTGCTGCTGCACCGCGCGCTGCGGCGCCGGCCGCGCCGGGCCCTGGTCCGCCGCTGAGCCCATCGCGCAGGGTGACCAGGCGCGACCAGGCGATAGCCCCAGCTTCACACTGCTTCACGGGGGCACGCTAGAGTGGCGTTGCCGGCAGCGTCCTGCGGCCCGTGCCCACCACCCTGCCCCTGAAGCTGCCATGCCTCTGCCTTGCCGCGCCCCTGTGGGCGCTTTGCTGCGTTCTGACCTCCGCCTGGGCCTGTGCCTCGGCGCCCTAGGCCTGCTGCTGAGTGCCTGCGGCGGTGGCAGCGGAAGCCCCGCCGCCGCGCCCAAGGCCCCGCCACTGCCCGAAGTGGGCGTCGTGACTGTGCAGGCGGGCAGCGCTGAGCTGGTGGCCGAGCTGCCGGGGCGCCTGGAGGCCTACCGCGTGGCCCAAGTGCGCGCACGCGCCGCCGGCATCCTGGACAAGCGCCTCTTCGCCGAGGGCAGCGATGTGAAGGCCGGCCAGCCTCTATTCGCGATCGACGCCGCTCCGTACAAGGCGCAGCTCGACGCTGCCCGCGCCGCGCAAGCCAAGGCTGAAGCCAGCCTGCTGCAGACCCAGGCGCTGGCCGAGCGCTATGCCCAGCTCGTCAGCACCCAGGCCGTCAGTCAGCAGGAGGCGTTGAGCGCGCAAGCGGCCTTCCAGCAGTCCAAGGCCGAGGTCGCCGCCGCCAAGGCCGCCGTGCAGACGGCCAGCATCAACCTGGGCTACGCCAGCGTCAGCTCGCCCATCAGCGGCCGCATCGGGCGTGCGCTGGTGACGGAAGGCGCCTTGGTGGGCCAGGGCGAAGCCACGCCTCTGGCCGTGGTGCAGCAGATCGACCCGATCTACGTCAACTTCACGCAACCTGCGGCCGAAGTGATGCGCCTGCGCGAGGCCCTGGCCCAGGGCCGGCTGCAGCGCGCCGGGGGCAAGGACGCTGCGGCCGTGCAGGTGCTGCTGGACAACGGCAGCCCCTACCCGCTGCGCGGCAAGCTGCTGTTCTCGGACCTCAGCGTGGACCCAGGGTCGGGCCAGATCGCGCTGCGCGCCGAGGTGCCCAACCCCAAGGGCCAGCTGCTGCCCGGCCTCTATGTGCGGGTGCGCGTGGCGCAGGCCGAGGTGGCGGGCGGCATCTGGCTGCCCGACCAGGCCGTGACACGCAGCCCCAAGGGCGATTCGGTGCTCGTGGTGGGCAACGACGACCAGCTCAATGTCCAGCCCGTGCAAACCGGCCCCGGCCAGCCTGGGCGTGCGCTGGTGATGTCGGGCCTGAAGGCGGGTGACCGCGTGGTGGTGGACGGCCTGCAGCGTGTGAAGCCTGGCGCCAAGGTGCGCGCCGTGCCCTGGGTGCCGACGGGCGCCATCGCGCCGGCGGCGGCCTCCTCGCCCGCCCCTGCCTCCGCAGCGTCGCGCTAAGGAGCGGCGATGGCCCAGTTCTTCATCCACCGCCCGGTCTTTGCCTGGGTGATCGCGCTCTTCATCGCCGTGCTCGGCGGGGTCGCCGTCACGCAGTTGCCCATCAACCAATACCCGCCGGTGGCGCCGCCGTCCATCGTGCTGTCGGTCGTCTACCCCGGCGCCAGCGCCCGCACGCTGGAGGACGCCGTCATCGCGCCCATCGAGCGCGAGATGAACGGCTCGCCCGGGCTGCTCTACATGGAGGCTGTCGCTCAGTCGGATGGCAGCGGCTCCATCACCCTGTCCTACGACCCCGCCATCAGCCCCGACCTGGCGCAGGTGGACGTGCAAAACCGCCTGGCCCGTGCCACGCCGCGCCTGCCTTCCAGCGTGGTGCAGCAAGGCGTGCGGGTGGACAAGGCCAACCCGAATTTCCTGCTCTTCATCATCCTCTCCAGCGACACGGGCTCGCGCGACGTGTTCGAGCTGGGCGACTACACGGCCCGCAACGTGCTGCCCGAGATCCAGCGCGTGCCCGGCGTCGGCCAGGCCAACCTGTTTGGCGCCGAGCGCGCGATGCGCATCTGGCTGGACCCGGCCAAGCTCGTGGGCTACCGGCTCTCACCCGCCGACGTGAACGAGGCCATCCGGGCGCAGAACGCCCAGGTGGACTCAGGGACCCTGGGTGACCTGCCCAATGTCGATGCCCAACGCCTCTACGCCACCGTCGTGGTGCGCGGGCAGCTCAGCACGGTCGAGCAGTTCGGCGCCATCGTGCTGCGCGCCAACGCCGATGGCTCGGCCGTGCGCCTGCGCGACGTGGCCCGCATCGAGCTGGGCGCCCAGAGCTACGCCGGCCGCACCACGCGCATCAATGGCAAGCCCTCGGTCGGCATCGGCGTCTTGCCGGCTCCCGGCGCCAATGCGCTGGCCACGGCCAAGCTGCTCAAACAGCGTGTTGAAGAACTGCGCCCCTACTTCCCCGAGGGCGTGAAGGCCACCATCCCCTATGACAGCTCGCTCTTCATCGAGCTGTCGATCTCTCAGGTGGTCGAGACCCTGCTTGAAGCGGTGCTGCTGGTCTTCCTGGTGATGTACCTGTTCTTGCAGAACATCCGCTACACGCTGATTCCCACCCTCGTCGTGCCCGTGGCCCTGCTGGGCAGCTTTGCCACGCTGCTGGCGCTGGGCTTCTCGATCAATGTGCTGACCATGTTCGGCATGGTGCTGGTGATCGGCATCGTGGTGGACGACGCCATCGTGGTGGTCGAGAACGTCGAGCGCGTGATGAGCACCGAAGGCCTGCCGCCGCTGGCTGCCACGCGCAAGGCCATGGGCCAGATCTCCAGCGCCATCGTCGGCGTGACGGTGGTGCTGATCTCGGTCTTCGTGCCGCTGGCCTTCTTTGGGGGCGCCATCGGCAACATCTACCGGCAGTTTGCGGCCGTGATGGTGAGCAGCATCGCCTTCTCGGCCTTCATGGCGCTGTCGCTGACGCCGGCGTTGTGCGCGACGCTGCTCAAGCCTGTCGAGGCCGGCCACCACCTGGAAAAGCGCGGCTTCTTTGGCCGCTTCAACCGGGGCTTTGGGCGCCTGGCCGCGCGCTACGAGGGCTGGGTCGGCCTGCTCGTGCAGCGCACGGGCCGCGCGGCCATCGTCTATGTGGCGGTGATCGCCGCAGCGACCTGGGTCTTCCTGCGCCTGCCCACCTCCTTCGTGCCGAACGAGGACCAGGGCAACATCCTCGTCAATGTGCAACTGCCCCCCGGTGCGGCGCAGCAGCGCACGCTGGCGGTGATGCAGCAGGTCGAGGACTTCATGCTCAAGCAGCCTGAGGTTGAGAACATGATCAGCGTGGTCGGCTTCAGCTTTGCCGGCTCGGGCCAGAACGCGGCGCTGGGCTTCGTCAGCCTCAAGCACTGGAACGAGCGCAAGGGCACCGAGCACAGCGCGCAGGCGCTGGTGGCGCGGTCCATCCCGGCACTCGGCAAGATCCGCGACGCGGTGATCTTCCCGGTCAGCCCGCCGCCCATCCGCGACCTCGGGCGCGCCAATGGCTTTGCCTTCCGGCTGCAGGACCGGGGCGACCACACCCGCGCCGAGCTGCTGGCCGCACGCGGACAACTGCTGGCGGCGGCCGCCAAGAGCCCCCTGCTGACGGCCGTGCGGCCCGACGGCCTCGAAGACGCCTCGCAGCTGCAGCTCGACATCGACCGCGAGAAGGCCCTGGCCCAGGGCGTGTCCATCGCCGCGCTCAATGCGGTGCTGGGCACCTCGCTGGGCTCCAGCTATGTGGGCGACTTCCCCAACGCCGGCCGCATGCAGCGCGTGGTGGTGCAGGCCGAGGCCGAGGCCCGCATGCGGCCCGAAGACCTGCTGCAACTGCACGTGATGAACATCAGCGGCCAGCCCGTGCCGCTGGCCAGCTTTGC
>CALMQC010000423.1 GCA_937871895.1 uncultured Roseateles sp.
TGCGACGCCTTTGCGCCGTTTCTGCGCCGCTTCCGCGCCGCGCTAAGCCGGCCTCAGCGCTTGCGGGCGGCGGCGGTCGACTCGCGCACCACCAGGCGCGGCGGCGTCAGGGTGACGCGCGGCGGGCGGTCGGCCAGCAGGTCGAGCAGGGCGGTGGCGGCCTGGGCGCCGATCTCGCCCACCGACTGGCGCACGGTGGTCAGCGGCGGGATGGAGAACTCGGCCACGGCCACGTCATCAAAGCCGACGAGCGAGACATCCTGCGGCACGCGCAGGCCGGCCCGGTGCAGGGCCAGCGCGGCGCCAATGGCCATCTGGTCGTTGGACGCAAACAGCGCCGTGAAGGGCTTGCCGCGCGCGAGAAGGGCCTGCGCCGCCTGCTGGCCGCTGGGTTCGGTGTAGGCGCCTTCGGCCACCAGGTCGGGGTCGAGCTTGAGGCCGGCGGCTTGCAGTGTTTCCTCGAAGCCGGCGCGGCGCTCCAGGGCGTCGGCATGCTGGTGGGCGCCGGTGATGAAGGCGATCTGCCGGTGCCCAAGGCTCAGCAGATGCTCGGCCGCCAGATGGGCGCCCAGCCGGTTGTCAAAGCCGATGCTCAGGAACTGCCGGCCCGGCGAGCGGCGGCCCACCAGCACCAGCGGCACCTCGGCGGCATAGCGCTTGAGGGCGGCATCAGGCAGCCGGCCGGCAAACACGATGAGCCCGTCGACACGCCGCGACATCAGGGTCTCGATGGCCTTGCGCTCGTCATCCTCGCGCCAGTTGCCGCTGACAAACAGCGAGGCATAACCGGCGGCGTCCAGCACGCCTTCGATGCCATACATGGCCTCGCCATAGAAGGGGCTGGAGATGGTCTGCGTGACCACGCCAACGCTGAAGGTTTTGCCGCCCGCCAAGCCGCGCGCCACGGGGTTGGGCCTGAAGCCCAGCTCCTGGATGGCCGCCTGAACCGCAGCCTGCTTGGCCGGGCTGACGACAGCCGTGCCATTGAGGATGCGCGAGACGGTGCTCGGTGAGACGCCCGCGCGCTCAGCCACCTGCTGCAGCGTGACGGTGCTGGTCTGGGCGGCGTTGGCGCGGCGGCTGCGGGGTGGCGGGGGCGTGTTCATGGCTGCGCGGCAGTGTAGGGGCCGCCGTCAGCCTTGACCTCCCTCAGGCCCGGTGGCCCAGCGGGTTGCGGCCCCAGCATTGCTCGTAGGGCCAGCCGGTCAGTTCCTCGGCGATCGCGCGGGCCTCGGGCGCCACGTCTTCGATGCGGCCGCCGGCCTTGATGCGGGCGATTTCCTCCAGCAGCACCGCGTGGTTCTTGCGGTCCAGCTTCATCTGCATGCTGAAGTAGATGGCGCCCAGAGCCAGGCCGATCACGCCGAAAACGAAGATGCCATTGATGGCCGCCACGGCGGTGGCCGGCTGGCTGCCCTGGCCGGACAGGAAGCCGAACTGCCCCAGCACCCAGCCCATGCAAAAGACGATGACCGAGCGGGTGATCTTGCCGGCGAAGGTCATGGCCCCGGCGTAGATGCCTTCGCGGCGCCGGCCGGTCAGCACTTCATCGACGTCGGCCAGGAAGGTGTAGACCGTCCAGGGGATGTAGTACACGCCCCCGGTCCCCAGCCCGAAGACGGCGGTGATGGCAAACAGCGCGATCACCGTCGTCTGCTGCGACCAGCCCAGGTAGTAGAGCCCGGTATAGGCCAGCACGCTGCCGCTCACCACCAGCAAGGCCATGGCGTAGGGGCGGGCAAATCCAAACCGGATGCACAGGCCGATGAACAGCAGCGTGGAAATCAACTGCATCACCGAGCTGAAACTGTTCAGATAGCCCACGGTGGCCTTGTCCTGCCCCAGCGAGAAGATGATGAAATAGGTGAATATCGAGGCAAACAGCCATTCCGCGCCAAAACCCAGCAGATACATACCCAGATGCTTGCGGAATATCCGCAGGCGGAAGGTTGAAAGCATGTCGAGGCTGAGTTTCTTCAGCGCCGCCCCCAAACTGCCGGCGCGCTCCTGCACCACCTCATGCACGGGGCGCTCCCAGGACATGAAATAAAGCGCCGCCATGGCGCCGCACATGATCAACGCATAGATGATGCCGGTCAGCAGGAAGGGGGTGCTGGATTCCTTGCTGTAGACCAGAAAGAGCTGCGCCGGGATGAAGGCCGCCAGGAAGTTGGCCACCTTGCCGAACATGGCCTTGGCGCCCGTCAGTTTGGAGCGCACCGCAAAATCGGTGGTCATTTCCGTCGCCAGGGTTTCATAGGGCACCATGATCGAGGTATAGACCAGCTCAAAGAGCGCGTACATCGACAGGTAATACCAAAACCCGAAGCCATCAATCCACATCAGCGGATACAGCAATACCAGCGGAATCCCGGTCAGGATGAAAAACCGACGCCGCCCAAATTTGCGCCCGAGCCGGGTGTTGTAGAAGTTGTCGCTGATATACCCCATGATGGGGTTGCTGATCGCATCCAGGATGCTGGCGACCGAGAAAATCGTTGCCGCCTGCACCACCGTCAGGCCGCAGAAGGTCGTGTAGAAATACAGCAGCCACGAGCCGGCAATGGCCAGGGCTCCGCTGCCCAGCAGGTTGGCGCTGCCATAGCTCAGCGTGTGCTTGAGGGTGATGGGTCGGCTCATGCGGCGGCGCCTCGTCTTGTTGTGGAAAGCTGTTCCATTTTTGATGGTCATGCGTTCCGGTGGCTGCGAGTATCCCATCGGGTCTGCGGATCTGGGGCTCGGCACTTCCCCTGGGGCGCGGGTTCTAGACTCGCGCCCATGAACACCCCCTTGCTCACCCCCATTGCCTTCATCGGCGGCGGCAACATGGCCAGCGCCGTCATCGGCGGCCTGCTGCGCAGCGGCCTCTTGCAACCCAGCCAGGTGCTGGTCGTCGAACCCCATGCCCCGCAGCGCGATAAGCTGCGCGCGGACTTCGGCCTCGATGCCTTGGCCGCAGGCGACGCGCGCCTCGCCCAGGCCGCCTTGGTGGTCTGGGCCGTCAAGCCCCAGCTGTTTGGCGAGGCCGCCGCACCGCTGAAGGCCTGGGTGGGCGGCGCGCTGCACCTGTCGGTCATGGCGGGCATCACCACTGCCAGCCTTGGCCGTGCCACGGGCAGTACACGCATCGTGCGCTCCATGCCCAACACGCCGGCGCTGATCGGGCAGGGCATTGCCGGCCTCTTTGCCTGCCCCGACGTGACGGCGGCCGAGCGCGCGGCCATCGACGCCGTGCTGGCCCCCACCGGCCGCACGCTGTGGGTGGATCGCGAGGCTGACCTCGACGCGGTCACCGCACTGTCAGGCTCGGGCCCGGCCTATTTCTTCCTGATGGTCGAGTCCATGATGGCGGCCGCCGTCGAGATGGGCCTGACGGCCGAGCAGGGCCGCCAGCTGTCGCTCGCCACCTGCGCCGGCGCAGCAGCCCTGGGCTTGGCCAGCCCCGAGAGCCCCACCGTGCTGCGCGAGCGCGTCACGTCCAAGGGCGGCACCACCTACGCGGCCATCACATCCATGCAGGCCGATGGCGTGGACGCGGCGATCCGTCGGGCGGTGCTGGCGGCGCAGAGGCGCGCAGCCGAGTTGGGCGCGGAGTTCGGCTGAGAGCGGCGCTCAGACCTCGGTGGTCTGCGGATCCAGATAGCGCCGCCGAAAGCTCTCGAAGGGCTCGGTGTCGCTGGCTTCGATGCGGGCCTGCTCCAGCAGGGAATCGAGCGCCATGGCCTCGTAGCGGGCGCGTTGCTTCTCGGTGAAGGGCAGGGCCATCAGGTCGGCCAGGGTCTGGTCGGAGCGGCGGCGGATGAAGCGCACATAGCTGCCTTCGAACTCGCGGCCCATGGCGGCCAGGATGCGGGCCGAGGGTGTGAGGTCGGGGTCGGCCAAGCGCTGGCGTGCGGTTTCGAGGGCGGCGCGGTAGGCGGTGCTGGCGTGGGCGGCGTCCAGCGCGGCGGCCTGCACCTCGCAGGCATCGAGCAACTCACGGCCCCAATCCTGCAGGCTGCGCTCCTCGCCGCTCATGTGTTCGAGCATCAGGCCCGGCTCGCGGCCGCGTGCGGCCACGCGGTGCTGGTTGCGGCTGTTGGCGTCGATCTCTTGTGGCGTGTCGGGCGGGCTCTCGGCGTGCAGGCAGTGCAGCAGGAAGAGGTCGAGAAAACGGATGGTCTCGGCGCCGATGCCGACGGGCTCGAAGGGGTCGAGGTCCATCAGTCGCACCTCGACGTACTCGACCCCGCGCTCGCGCAGCGCGTGCAGCGGGCGCTCGCCGCTGCGGATGGTGCGCTTGGCGCGGATGGTGCCGTAGAACTCGTTCTCGATTTGCAGCAGGCTGGTGGAGAGTTGGGCATAGTCGCCCCCCGGCGTGCGGATGCCGATGGCCTCGTAGGCGGGATAGGGCCGTGTCAGCGCGTCCTGCAGCGAGTTGGCATAGCAGCGCAGGCTGTTGTAGCTCGGGCGGATGCTGGCCTGGGCATCGCTCTGGTAGCCCAGCGGGCCCATGCGCAGCGAGGTGGCATGCGGGCGGTGCAGGCTCTTGCCCATGAAGGGCTGCAGGCCATGGTCGCGGCCCTCGACGAAGCTGCTGCACAGCGCCGGGCTGGCGCCAAACAGGTAGAGGATCAGCCAGCCGTGACGGCGGAAGTTGCGGATCAGGTCGAAGTAGCGCTCGCTGGAGACACCCGGCAGCGACCAGTTGTAGTGGATGCCCGAGATGGTTTGCATGCGCCGGCCATAGCGCTGCCCGAGGCCCATGCGGTAGATGCTCTTGGCGCGACCGACATTGCTGGAGCCGTAGCGCCCGATGGGAATGGTTTCGTCGGCCGGCAGGCCGCAGGGCATGGAGCCGACCCAGAGCCGCTCCTCGCCCTGCTCGGTGAGCACGTGGTAGACGGCCTGGTGGATCTCGGTCAGCTCCTGCAGGCAGGCTTCGACGCCGGCATGCACGCCGGTGATCAGCTCCAGTTGGGACTCGCTGTAGTCGGTGGTGATGTGCGGATGGGTGAGCGCCGAACCCAGGGCCTGCGGGTGCGGGGTCAGGGCCAGCGCGCCGCTCGGGAGCACGCGCAGGCTTTCTTTCTCGATGCCTCGGCGGATGCCGAGCAGGTGTTCGGTTTCAGGCATCCCGGCACGCTAGCAGACTCAGGCGACGCAGCCACGCAGGGTTTGTGCAGGCCCGACCCGGGGCGGGGAGATGGCCAAGGGGCGCTGCAGACTTGCCGCGACGCGTGCTAACCGAGGCTGACGCGCACCTCGACGTCGCCGCGTTGGCAGGCGGCCTCGAAGTCTTCGTTCGCCTCGCCCAGCACGGTGCCGGGCCGCGCCGTGATGATGCCGACGGCGCGGTAGCGGCCATCGGCCTTGGCCTTGTAGAGCGCCATGTCGACCCAGTTGACGGCCTGCTCCCAGCTGAGGCGCAAGGTCGGGTGCAGCGGGAAGCTGGCCCAGCCGAGCGAGGCCGTCACGGCCAGGGGGCCGGCCTCGGTGGCAATCGGGCGGCTGCCGATGGCGCGCAGCAGGCGCTCGGCCAGGTGCTGGAGTGCGGCGGGGTCCAGCTCGGGCGCAAAGATCAGGAACTCTTCGCCGCCCCAGCGCACCACCAGGTCGCTGCCGCGCACCACCTGTTCGATGCGCCGTGCGGTCTCGATGATCACCGCGTCCCCGGCGGCGTGGCCGTGTTCGTCGTTGATGCGCTTGAAGTGGTCGAGGTCCAGCATCAGCAGGGCGCCCTGGAACTCGCGCTCCGCGTGCCGCGCCATCACGGCCAGCAGGTGGCGGCGGTTGGAGAGATTGGTCAGCGGGTCGCGCTCGCTCTGGGTGCGAAGCGCGTGCTCGCTGGCCTGCAGCGCGCGCTGGGCGTGGCGGCTGCGCAGCAGGAAAGCGGCTGCCAGTGCCAGCGTCAGCAGCACCAGCAGACCCACGGCCAGGCCGATGCGCGCGGTGAGCTGGCGGTTGGCCAATTGCTGGTCCTGCAGGTCCACATCGCGCCCCAGCAGTTCGATGTGGCGCTGCTTGGCCTCGGTGTCGTACTGGTGCCGCAGCTCGCGCAGGCTGCTCTCGCGGCTGAGGTCGTCGGCCTTGTTGGCCAGCTCGATCTGCGCGTGATAGGCCGCCAGCGCCTCCTTGTAGCGCCCGAGCTCGCCCCAGGTCTCGGCCAGCTCGGCCTGCTCACGCGAGCGGCGGACCAGGTCGTCGGGGTCCACGGGCAGGGCGGCCAGCTGGTCCAGCTGTGCGCGCGCGGCATCAAACTCGCGCAGCTTCAGGTGGGCCACCGCAAGGTTGTGCCTCACGCCGCGCTCGAAGCTGATGTCCTTGAAGCGCTGCAGCACCGGCAGAGCCAGCGCCCCCACGGCCAGCGCATCGCGCGGGCGGCCCTGGTGCATCAGCACGTCCACCAGGTTGGCGCGCCACTGGGCCTGCAGGTGGGGCAGGTTCAGCGGCTCCAGCGATTCAAGAGCCGTTTCCAGCGCCGGCTGGGCATTGGCGAAGTCCCCCGAGAGCCGCGCCAGGCGGTAGCGGATCAGATGCGCCCGTGCCACCGAGAGCGCGTCACCTTGGGCCTCCGCATACATCGCCCCCAATGTTTTGCGGGCGTCTTCCAGCCGAGCCTGGTCGTGCTGGGCCACGGCAATCATGCCGAGCGTGGCGCTGGCCAGCGGGCTGTCCTTGGCGGCTTGCGCGAGTGCCAGGGCATGGCGCAGCAGGTCCTCGGCGGCTTGCGGCGCGGCGTGGGCCGACTGCTCGCGCGCCATCAGGCGCAGTGCGGTCCAGGCGATGCGGTAGGGGCAGCCGGCACGCACGCTGCTCAGCTCGTCGCCGCGCCGGCAGGGCGGCTCCAGGGCCTCCAGCGCTTGGCGGGCCGGTGTGCCGGCCAGGCGGGACTGGCGCTCCAGAGACTGGGCACGCAACAGCCAGCC
>CALMQC010000424.1 GCA_937871895.1 uncultured Roseateles sp.
GTGGCGGCGCTGGTCTGGGCGGTGGGCCGGCGCAGCAGCTGGCCGGTCATCACCAGCGCGCCTGTGTCGGCATTGAGCGCGCTCATGCCGGTGTTGGCGATGCTGTCCGCGTTGCGTGTGACGGTGCTGCTGGTGGTCAGGATTGGGCTGGTGGCCACGCTGCCAAGCTCGCACTGCGCGTAGTCGAACTCAATCACGTCGCCGCTGGTGTCGATCTGGATGCCCACCACGCCCGCGCCGCTGCTGCTGCTGATCTCGAAGCGCTGCCACGCGCTGGTCAGGGTGACGGTGCTGGTGGTGGCGAAGTTGTCGGCGCTGATCTTGATGGCGCCCGTACCACTGACCCGGCGCAGCCACACGCTGAAAACGTAGGGAGTGCCGCCCACGCTGTGGGTGTGGCTGCACTTGGCG
Source organism: uncultured Roseateles sp. (assembly GCA_937871895.1). Lineage (GTDB taxonomy): Bacteria > Pseudomonadota > Gammaproteobacteria > Burkholderiales > Burkholderiaceae_C > Pelomonas. Next base: position 412 of record CALMQC010000424.1, read on the forward strand.
TTGATGGCGGTGGACGCGAGCCGCGTGGCCGTGTTCGCAACACCATCAATCCCCGTCGCGCTCAGGGTTGGCGCGCTCATGCCGGTTTTGCTCCAGGCGGCATTGGTGCCGTCGCGGGCGTAGGTCAGGGCATTCACGGCCGAGGCCTCGACCAGCAGGCCCAGGCACTCGCGCGTCGCTGGGTCGTGAGTGATGCGCGCGGTATCGGCGGCGGCGGTCTTCAGCAGGCCGTCCGAGCCGAAGTAGGTGGCGGTGGCGCCGGAGCGGGTGCAGGTCCACCCGCTGGGCAGCTGACCCTGGGTGAAGTTGGCCTCGTAGGTTGGCCGAGGGTCGGAGCTGAACCCCCGCACGCGCCAATCTCCAGCCGTGGAGAGGTTGTGCCCAGCGAGCCCAATCATCCCTGCCTCTGTGGCGCTTGAGAACGAGGCATAGAAGCTCGCCACGGTCGAAATGGCGCGCGCCACCTGGCTCAGCTGCCGGGTGCCAAGGTACGAAAGCGGCAGGCCGGTAGTCCAGCCAACACCGGACAGGCTGGCATTTGAGAATCGGTTCGGGAACCCGAGAGCAAGCGTCATTTCAAGCGCCCCACAGAGTCATGTCGCAACGCAAGTCGCGGAAATAGAAGGTCAGGCCGACCACGCGGCGCAGGGTGTCCGTCTCGCTGGAGAACCCGTAGCGGCTCCACCGGAACCCCACCACGGCGTTCAGGTCCAGCGTCAGCGCGTTGTCCTCAATCAACCTGACATTCGTGCAGTCGTGGATTCGCCGGGGCGCAGCCCAAAGCTCTTGCAGGCGCTGCGATTCGGTGTCGGCGTTGGTCTTGGAGGTGATGGCGCTCTCGCGCTCGATGGTGAGCAGGCGCTTGTGGGGGTTCGGGCTTGGCGCGGCCGTGTAGGTGCTCACGCGCCACTCTTGTCCGAGGTCTGCCGCATCGGCCTGGGTCACGCTGCCGGCCAACTCTGTGCGGCTCTGCGTCTGGTGGTAGCGCGCATACTTGATGCGCACAGTTCCTGCGGGTACATCCTGCCCATTGCTGGATTGGGTGACGTTGGCGAACTTCCAGGGCGCGATGGTTTCGGCGCTGGTGCCGCTGGGCAAATCAAGGCGGGCCATGCGCAAGGCGCCTAGACGGTCCACCCAGTAGCAAGCACCGACGCTTTGGGCGATCAGGTCCATCGCATCAAGGGTGGTGCGGCTGTCGTCGATCCAGATGCCAAGGACCGACGAATTCAGTGCGTCCAAGGCTGTGACGTCGCTGCTGCTGATGTCGCCGGATGACCAGCCACGGGCCAGGGCCAGGGTCTTGAGCAGCTGCGCGGCGGTGGAGTTGCCGGCTGTGTCTGCGGTGGCGTCAACCGTGAGCCCGTAGGTCAGGGAGGAGCCCAGACGGATCATCCCGCCGGCCAGCCATGCGCGGTATTGGCCTGCGGCGGGGGCGGTGGCCTCCATGGCCGCTTGGTCGGCATAGGTGGCGCCAGCGGTCAGAGCCGAGCCGCCGTCATAGACACCATCCACAGACTGCAGAGCGCGGTCGCTGATCTGGTAGATCAGCTTTGATGTGTTGACGCATGGCGGAGCGATCTTGAAGGCCTTGCCGTAGAGCAGCGGCTTGACCTTGCCCTTGATGTCATCTACACCGTCCACGCCGGCCGGCAGGCTGTTGGTGCCCCCGTAGGTGGTGGTTTGGTGGGCGCTGGCAAGGATGTAGGAGGCGTCCTTGATTGCGATGCTGACCGTGTCGCTGCTCAGTTGCACCTGAGCGATCACAGCCGACAGCAGGACCGTCGCTGTGCTGTAGGCGGCGCCCTCTGCAACCATCAAGACGCGCACAAGGCGCTCGCGGAAGCTAACCGAGCCAGACCCAAACAAGGTATCAAGCCCGCCGTCCCCGTTCGCCAGCACGATTTCACCGAAGCCCACTTCACCACGAGGGGCGCTGCGGGAAAGGTCCGTCATCTTGCGGCTGATGGAGCCGGGGTCGATCACGCGTGCTTCGTAGAGCGTGTTTGCGGGCGTGTCGCTGGGCGAGGTTTGGTAGCCGGCCGTGGCGTAGCGGTACACGGCGGATGTGCTGGCGTCGGTGTAGCCAGTCAGTTCGACAAGGAGGATCACGACTCAAACCCCACCTTTGCGAGCGACTGCAGGCGGGCGCGGGCCAGCGCCTGGCCGGTGAGTGCTGCGCCCTCTTCGGTGGCCGCCTTGACGCCGCTGAAGCCGTTGGCCGCGATGCGGTTTCCGTGCTCTGCTGTGTCGGCCATCTTGCGCACTTGCTCGCGCAGGCTCTGCAGCTCCTCGACCATGGCGCGCAGGTTGTCCGTGCCCTGCTGGTTTGACCCGAAGTAGGCGTTGTTCGCTTCCGCGAAGGCCTGGGCGCGGGCCTGCACTTGCTCCTGCGCGGCCTGGTCTCCGGCCTTGGCTTGCTTCAGTACCGACTCAAATGCGCTCTTGCTTTCTAGGAACTTCTGCTCTGGGCTGAGGAACGAGTCGGCGCCGAAAGTCAGGTCGTCGATGAAGCTGCCCAGGCTTTCGTCCAGGCGCCTCATGGAGTCTTGGAGCGCCTTGAGTGCGTCGATCTCCTTTTGGCGCAGTTCATCCATCGGGCTGAAGCCCGCTTGGCCGCGCTCGTTGCCGTTGCCGTAGGGGGCGGCGTTGTCCGCGCTCTTGGTCAGACGCTGCGAGGCCAGGCTGTTGGCATAGGCGCCGAGGAAAGACGCCGACCCGACATCGAAGTTCAGTTGAGCGCGCTCGCGGTCCGCGGCGTTCAGCTGCAGGATGCTCTGCTGAATGTCGTCTGTGGTTACCTTGGCGACTTCGGTCGAGAACGCCTTGGCGTCGAATCGGCCGCTGGCGGTCATCACGTAGTCGAGCGACTTGACGGCCTCTTGCAGGGCCTCAGCAGCTGGGACCGCAGAGGCGAACGAGTCGGACAGGCTGATGACCTGGGCGAAGAACTTCTGGCCCGCGTCCGTACTGGTGTCGATGCCCTCAACCAGCTTGCGGAACTCCTCGCGGGTCTTTGGAATATCCGTAACGCCGATGCGCGCGAAGTCCTCAGACAACCGCGCCAGGCGGGCCGAGGTCTGCTCTTCCTCGCTGAAGAAGTTCTCGAAGTAGCTGGAGAGCCCACCGGCCAAGTTGTCCAGGCCGCCCGCGCCGCGGATCATGATGGCGGTCAGCGCATCGCCAGACTCGCCGACATCCATGAGCGCATCGCGCACATCCAGCAAGGAGCGGTAGGTGTCGGCGAGATCGTCTGCCGAGCCGTCCAGGTTGTTGATGATGGCGCCGATGCTGGAGAGGCTGCCGTCCAGGCTCTCGAATGCCGCGATGGACTGGCGCACGATCTCGGTGGAGATGTCGCCTTGCTTGCGCGCCACATCGCCGAACTTGATCGCCCCGATGCCGAGCAGTTCAAGCGCGGCGTCTGCCGTCTCGACACCCGATGCGACCCGCACCACGGTTTCAAAGTAGCCCTCGCCGACGCGCTGGAAGTCCTGCAGTCCAGGGATTGCGGCTTGGGCGATCTTGTCACCCTCAGCACCGATCACTGCGCCAAGCTTCTCGGCGATCTCGTCGCCCTTCAGGCCGGTGAAGTCGATCTTCCCGATGTCGATCACGAAGCCGTCAATCGCGCTCTTGACATCGCCAAGGGCGAAATCCAGCGGCTTGGCGGCGAGAGTGATGGTGTCGGCAAAGTCCCGGAAGATTTGGCCGAACTGGCGCTGCAGGGCCGGGTCTGCGTCCTTGTAGGTGGTGCTGTTCTTGTTGCTGACCGTGATGCCGAAGAACTTTCGGGTGCTGTTCACATCCGCGAAGTCCTTCAGGTTCAGGCCCGAGGCGAGGATGCTGCCCAGGTCTTGCGGAGCAGCGAACAGGCCTGAGCCCGTCACCTTGGTGGTCTTGCCGAACAGGGCGTTCGTGATCTTCCCGCCGAAAAGGATGTTGTCCAGGTTCAGCGGACCTCCTGTGAAGCCCTTGCCGAACAGGCTGGGACCGGTGGTCCCGGTGGTGATGCCAAGGCGCTGCTCTGTACTGCTGCCGGCGTTGATGCGCAGGATCTGGTTCGTGACCCCGCCGATGCTGTTCTCGATGTTGCGCAGTGCGGAGAGCATGCCGCTCTGCGTGGTGAGCTGGAGCTTTGCGGTATCGCTCAGCAGGTCGATGCTCTTGCTGATGCTCTCGCTCTGGGCCTTGGCATCCCCCAGCACCGTGCCCTGGCCGGTCGCCTGCTTGGCTCCATCGCCGCCCGTTTTGCTGCCGCCACCGAAGAAGCCGGCCACTTGATAGCCGAGCGAGGCCATGGTGGCCGCCATTGCGGCCATGCGAGCGAAGGCGGTGTAGGGGTCTCCGCCAGATGCTTGGTTCGCAACGGCCACCGTGGCTGCGCTGGTGCCGCGCGCAAAGTCCCCGGCCAGCTGGTAGGCACGGAACGCGGTCTCGGCGATCTCCAGCGCCTTGTAGCCCTTGGTGCCTTCGTTGAAGAAGCCCTTCGCGGCGCCGGCCATGCTGGCGTAAAGGCCAATCGTGTTGCGCTGGCTTTGCTCGTTCAGCTTCTGCACTGCGAGCAGCGACCTAGGCGATCCATCAAGGAGCGCGTCAAACTTCAGGCGCTCAAGCTTGGCTTGCTGCACGCCAAAGTTCGCGAGTGCATTTGTCATGCGGGCCACACCGTTGGCGGCCCCCTCGAATGCCTTGCTGAGAGCTGCGCCGAACTCGTCTGCACGGGTCGGGTCCAGCTGCTTATCCAGCTCCTTGAACAGCTTGTCCGTCTGTCCCCGGTAGTCCTTCTTCCCGATCTCGCCGATCAGCTTCTCGCGTAGCTCAATCTCCCGCCGGAGCGCGGCACGCTCCTGGTCGGATGCTGAGGCATCAAACTTGGCGCGCAAGCGTGCGATGGCAACCTTCTCAAGCGCTACGGCCAAAGAGATGTTTTCTGCAGCCGCGATTCGGCTGGCATCTGCTTCGTCCTGCAGCTTTTGGATCTGCGCCTCGACGGAATCGCCTCCCTTGTTCAGTTCAGCGATCCACTTCTGATAGGACTCGGCGGCCTTGAGCCACTCCTCGCCGATCTTCTTCGCAGCATCAGCCTCTTCCTTCGCCGCCTTGGCGCGTTCTTTGGCGAATGGCTGCTCGTCCAGGATCTTCTTCTGGGCCTTCTCAAATTCCTCGACGCTCTTGAAGGCCCCGCCCTTGAACAGTTCACTCAGCCGGCGCCAGTCTTCGTAGAAGGTGCCGCTCAGACCATTCACCTCGGCGAGCAGCTTCTTCTGCGCCTCAAGCTCGCGGGTCAGAGCGTTGTCGGCCTTCTTGTCGCGCGCAGCAGCTTTGATTGCCGTCACGCGCGCATCAATCTCGGACTGATCGAGCTTGGCGCGCTTGCCCGATTCAATGGCCTGCGCGATTTCGCGCTGAAGCCTGGCTTCTTTGTCCAAGTACCTCAGGCCATCTTCATCGAACTTGGCCTTTGCCTTGACGGTGGCAGCCTGCTCAGCCTGAAGTCCAGCGATGCGCTGCATGAAGCGCTCGTTTTCCTGGAGTAGCGCCTGCTCGTCCTGGAGGGCTTTTAGCCTTCCATCAATCTCTGCGCGCTGGCGGTCAGCATCTCGGCCAGGCAGCAATTCGATGCTCTTGCGCTTGTTGCGGAGCTGAGCGATCTGACGCCCTACGCTTTCATTTGGCGCTTCTTCACGTCCGATTGACGCAATGCCATCGCCAACCTCGCCAATGACCTGCTTAACCGCCCTCCAAGCGCGCTCGATGTACCCAAGTCGCTCAATGATTTTCGGCGTGGCCTGCTCGATGGATGACGCGAGTGCGTCCTGAGCAACGCGTGCGGCCTCCACAGTTCGGCCCTGCTCTTCAAGCGAGCGAATCTGTTCGTAGGTGGATCGCGTCAAGAAGTTGGTCGCCTCGTCCAACTTCAGCGCCGCCTTGAGCGGATCTTTTCCAAGCTCTGCGAATGCCTTAGCAGTCTCTGCAACAGCCGGCCCGCCCACCTGCTCCAGCTTGATCGCGGCCAGGGTGTAGCGCTCCAGGCCTGCGGCGCCCTTCACGCCGGCATTGATGAAGGCCACCAGCCCTTCGGATGCTTTGGCCTGCGTGGTCCCAAGACCGTCCATGCGCGCAGCCATGGCCGAAAGCTGGTCCACCGTGACGCCCGCAGCATTGCCGGTCAGCACCAGAGCCTTGTTGAACGCCTGCGCCTCCTCAGCCCCCTTGAAGAAGCCGTAAGCAAGCGCCGCGGCGCCCGCAGCGGCCAGGGTCAGAGGATTGATGAGGCCGACGATGTAGCCGCCAAGAGCCTTTGCAGCCGGAGCCACGCCGCCAAACACATCCTTGAGCTGGCCGCCTTGTTGCAAGAGCACGGTTAGCGGCGCTTGCCCGCCTTGCAGGCTGGTCACGATGTCCGTGAACTGCGCGGGGACTTGACGGAGGGCGGCGGTGGTCTGCTTGGCGGAAATGCCGAGGTTCTGCAGACCGCCCTCTGCACGGCGCTGG
>CALMQC010000425.1 GCA_937871895.1 uncultured Roseateles sp.
GCATAGCCTGACGCTGTGCGTGCCAACTCGGGCTCGGGGGTGATGTCGGTCCAGCTGCTGGTGTTGGTGTCGAAGCGCCAGACCGCGCCGCCGGTCTGCTTGTGCGGGCCGGGCTCGCTGGCGTAGGCGATGTAGAGCTGGCCGTCTGCTGCCAGCGCGGCACGCAGCGGGCGATGCTCGGTGGGGCTGCTGGGCACGGGCGCCCAGGTGGCACCAGCGTCCTGGCTGCGCCACAGACTGGGCCGGGTTTTGGTGGCGATGCCGACGTAGATGGTTTGGGTGGGCTGGCCCTTCACACCACCGCGTTGGTCGAAGAGCACGAACACGGGCGTACTGCGCCCATCGCTGCCACCCCAGCTCGGCGGAGGGCCGTCGACGGGGAGGCGCTGCCAGGCGCTGTCGGGGAAGCTGTTCACGCGCTGGAAGCTGGCGCCGTGGTCGCTGCTGCGCCAGAGGCCGTCGTTGCGGCTGCCGATGAAGAGCACGCGGCCGTCCAGCGGGTCCACCGCCAAGCGCTCGCCATTGCCCCGCCCGCCCTCGTTGCCACCGAGCTTGAAGGGCAGCGGCGTGCGCTCGAAGCTGCGGCCCCGGTCGCGCGAGCGCAGCAGGGCGCCGTTGGGCACTGAGGGCACGGTGTAGGTGCCGGTTGCCAAGTAGATGCGGTCGGGGTCGCTGGGGTCGAGGGCCAGGCTCTCCACGCCCATCAGGTTCACGTCGGCCAGCGGCAGCCAGTCCAGCAGCGGTTGCCAGGTGGCGTCGCCACTGTCACGGCGGTAGGCGCCGCCCATGTCGGTGCGCGCGTAGACAAGGCCGGGCACGGCCGGGTGGAAGGCGAAGCCATCCACAAACCCGCCGCCGACGATGGCGACATTGCGCCAGGTGTAGGGGGTGGAGGGCGCCTTGGTGGGCGGCGCGGCGTGGGCGGTGGGGAGCAGCGTGGCCATGGCGAGAGACAGCGCGGCCAGCAGGCGGGAGGTGTGGGTCATGGACTGCAAGTCAGCACGTGCGCCGTGCCGCAAAGGCCAGTGGAGGCGGGATCTTAGGGACGCGAAATGTCCCTGGTGGCTGGCATGTCAAAAGCGCATAGCTGATTGCAAATTGGGCAAGGAGTGCCGGGCGGTTTTGCAAAGGCCCACCCGGGCAGGCCATAGCGCTCGGGTGAGGCGGTCGCTGCGCGACTGCCCTTGCGATGCTCGCAGCCCGGGGCCGCGCCGAACTCGCGCCGCTACGCTCTGCTCGGACAGGCGGCGCGAATCAGAGGTCGAGGTGCTGCTTGCGCGCACGCCCCGGGCTGCTGTGCTTCTCGGCGCCTCACAAGTCGCGCCATGGCCTGCCCGGGCGGACCTTTGCGGGCACGAGCGGGCTTGGGCAACGAGCGACTTCGAGCAGCCACGCAGGTCGGGTCGATTGACCCGCGCACATCGTTGACCTGAACGTCCACGCTCCGCCTCGTGAACAATGCGGCCGGCCTGCCGAAGGCGCAATGAGGACCACACACGATGCCCAACCATGACTACCTGCTGCTTTCCCGCGGACAGTGGGACGCAAGCGCGGACAAAGATGCCGTGCAGGACGCGATTGATCGCTTCTACGACTGATACGCGCTGGGCCTGGCAGAAGGCTGGCTCAAGCCCGGCAGCCGGCTGGAGCACCGGGGCAAGCTCGTCTCGCTCGGCGGCATCACCGATGGCCCTTTTGCCGAGGCCAAGGAGCTGGTCGGCGGCTATTGGTTCATCGTGGCGAGTTCGCTGGAAGCAGCTGCGGCCATCGCGGCGCAGAACCCGTGTTTGAAGTTCGGGCTCAGCTACGAGATCCGGCCGTTGGAGGCCGAGCGGGCCAATGTGCGGGTCGAGTCCAACGAGACACCGTCTGGTTGGCAAGCGGGCGAGGCCTGAAGCGGACCCGTTTCAGAACCTCATATCCGCCCTCAGGTTCACCACCCTGAAGGTCTTGTTCCGTGACCAGCTCTCG
>CALMQC010000426.1 GCA_937871895.1 uncultured Roseateles sp.
TATGGCCTCGGCCTCGTCTTTCGTCCACAGGCGGTCGGCGCGGCGCTCCGCATCATCGTTCTTCTTGAAGGCCGGGTCGAACCACTTGCCCTCGTACTGGCCGGCCTGGGCGTCGAAGTTGGCGCGCAGCTCCCAGTAGTCGCGGGCCACGTGCTTGCGGATCTTTTCCTCGCGCTCGACGACGACGGACAGGGTTGGCGTTTGCACCCGGCCGACGGTGGTCAGGAAGAAGCCGCCATCGCGCGAGTTGAAGGCGGTCATGGCCCGCGTGCCGTTGATGCCCACCAGCCAGTCGGCCTCGGAGCGGCAGCGCGCGGCGTCGGCCAGGGGCAGCATCTGCGCATCGCTGCGCAGCTTCTCGAAGCCCTCGCGGATGGCGGCGGGCGTCATGGACTGCAGCCACAGGCGTTGCACCGGCTTGTCCAGCTTGCCCCGCGCAGGCTGCGCGTACTGCACGATCAGCCGGAAGATCAGCTCGCCCTCGCGGCCCGCGTCGCAGGCGTTGATCAGGGCGGTCACGTCCTTGCGCCGGATCAGCTTGCACAGGGCGTTGAGCCGGGTCTTGTTCTTGTCGATCGGGTTCAGATCGAAGTGCGGCGGGATGACGGGCAGGTGAGCAAAGCTCCACTTGCCCCGCTTCACGTCGAAGGCTTCGGGCGCCGCGATCTCGACCAGATGGCCCACGGCCGAGCTGACCACGTACTGGTCGTTCTCGAAATACTCGTCATGCTTGTCGAACTTGCCCGCCACCGGCGTCAGCGCGCGGACGATGTCCTGCGCCACCGAAGGCTTCTCCGCAATGATCAGGGTCTTGCTCATCGATCGATCTATCCGTTCTCAACATCTTCGGGCCGAGCGCCGGGCCGCCCCAAGCCGGCCCGTCAGAGGCTGATGGCGATTCAAGGTCGCCGTCAGCTTCGCCCCCTCGGGGGGCGGCTCAGCGTATTCGCTGGGCCGGGGGCTCCACGTTTCTCGTGCCTACAATCCGGGGCCTCGCGCGCACACGCACACGCGCGCCCCCATGAAATCACCCTAACACAGGCCTGATGAGCAGCAAGCCCCCCCGCCGCAAGATCCAGGTCCGCAACTCCGGTGTCCACGGCAAGGGGGTCTACGCCGTAGCCCCCATCGAAGCCGGCCACAAGATCATCGAGTACACGGGCGAGCGCATCAGCTGGCAAGAAGCGCAGGACCGTCACCCGCACGATCCGGCCAACCCCAACCACACCTTCTACTTCAGCCTCGACTCGGGCGAAGTGATCGACGCGCTCTACGGCGGCAACAACGCGCGCTGGATCAACCACAGCTGCGAGCCCAACTGCGAGGCCGAAGAAACCGACGCTGGCCGCGTCTTCATCCGCGCGCTGCGCGACATCGAGCCCGGCGAGGAGCTCTTCTACGACTACGGCCTGGTGCTGGACGAGCGCTACACGGCCAAGCTCAAGAAGGAGTTCGCCTGCTTCTGCGGCACCGCCACCTGCCGTGGCACCTTGCTGGCGCCCAAGCGCTGACCGGACATGCCCGTCGCCATCTTTGAGAGACGCTGGCTCGCTGAGTGCGAGTCGACCAACGCCCTGGGCCTCGAACACCTGCGCGAGGGCGGCGGCCCGCTGCTGCTGGTGGCCGACCGCCAGACCAATGGCCGGGGCCGCCAGGGCCGCAGCTGGATCTCCATCCCCGGCGGCTCGCTCACCTGCTCCTTCGCGCTGGCCCTGCCGGCACGGCTTGACCTCTCCGGTCTGTCGCTGGCCGTCGGCTGCGCGGTGGCCGATGCGCTCGACCCCAGCGGCGGCCACATCCGCCTGAAGTGGCCCAACGACCTGTGGCTCGACGGCGCCAAGCTCGGCGGCATCCTGATCGAAACCATCCCCCTGCCCGAGGGCCAACGCGGCGTGGTCATCGGCCTGGGGCTCAACCTGGCCCCGCTGCCGCTGGACGCCGACCGCAGTGCCTATGCCAGCGGCCACGCGGCCCTGACCTCGCTGTGGCCCGAGGCCGATGCCGACGCGGTGCTGGCCCGGCTGGCCCCGGCGCTGCGCCATTTGCTGTCGGACTTCGAAGACTTCGGCGGCTTCGGGCCCTGGCAGCGCGTGTTCGCCAAGCGCGACCTGGCGCGCGGCCAGGTGGTGCGCGTGGGCACCCTGGTGGGCACCGCGCGTGGCGTCAACGGCCATGGCGACCTGCTGCTGCAAACGGCCAGCGGCCTGCAGGTCTGCCGCAGTGGCGAACTGAGCCTGCGGCTCGAAGAGTAGGCCGATGCGCGCCCTGGTGGTCCTGCTGCTGGTGCTGAACCTGGTCTTCTTCGCCTGGTCGCGCGGCTGGCTGGACCGCATCACCGGCATACCGGCCCAGGGCAGCTCGGAAGCCCATCGCCTGCAGCGCCAGGAGCACCCCGAACGCATCGAGATCCTGGACGCCGCCACCACCGCCGCCCTGACCCAGCAGACCTGCCTGGAGCTGGGCCCGCTGGATGGCGATGCGCCGCTCGCGGCCGCCCAGGCCGCGCTGCGTGCCAGCAACCTCGTCACCGGCGAGTGGCTGACGCGCACCGCCGAGCAGCCGGGCAGCTATGTGGTGGCCACCATCCGGCTCGACAACGCCGAGTTCCGCGCCCGCAAGGAAGCCACCTACAAGCAGCTCAAGCTCGACACCGAGCCGCTCACCGGCCTGCCCGCCGAGCAGCCCGCGCTGGTGCTGGGCCGCTTTGCGACCGAGGCCCAGGCGCACGCCGAGTTGGCCTCGCTCGACAAGCGCGGCCTCAAGGGCCTGCGGGTGCTGCAAGTGCGCGCCCCGAGCCGCCAGCACTACCTGGTGCTGCGCGAGGCCGATGGCATCACGGCCGGCAAGCTGCGCGGCCTCAAGGACCCGGCGCTGAGCAGCGGCTTCAAGACCTGCTCGACCGCCACCCACAGCGCCTTGCCGCCGGTGGCTGCCACAGCGGCAGCAGCGGCTTCAGCGCCGCTGATTGCCGGCAGCGCCGCGTCGCACTGACCCTCTGGGCAGCGCCAGCGCTGCCAGCAGGATCATCAACAGCCAGCCCGCGCTGGCCGCTCCACCACCGCCACCACCACCGCCACCCGACGACGACGGGCTGCCGGTGCTGGCCGCCGCCGCCACGCTGACCGTCAGTTGCTGCGCGTAGGTGAAGCCGAGGTCATCTGTCATCAGCACCCGCGCCGTGAAGCTGCCCGCGCCAGACGGGACAAAGCTTGCCGTGGCCGTGCTGCCGCCGCTGGCCGCGCCGCTCACGATGCCGCCGCCGTCCACCACGCTCCAGGCGTAGCTGGCAATGTTGCGGCCCGCGCCCAGGCCCGTGATCGTGGACGCCAGGCTGACGGTGTCACCCGCCTTGAGGCCCGTGGCGGGCGTGGCCGCGATGCTGACCGTGGCGCCATTGAGGGCCTGCACGGCCACCAGCGCAGCGGCGGCGTCTACCATGCCGGCTCCACAAGTGAGCGTGGTGCAGTAGCACTCCAGCTGCTCGGTGGCCGTGGGCGCCTTGCACTGCGGCGGCGTGGGATCGTCGCTGCTGCCGCCGCCACTGGTCACGAAGGGGCGCGCCGTGCGCTTGAGCAGGGTGGTGATTTCGCTCGGCGTCAGCGAGGGCCGCACCGAGGCCATCAGGGCCACGATGCCGCTGACCACCGGCGCCGAGAAGCTGGTGCCGACCGAGGCGCCGCTGCCCGTGTAGGCGTTGTCATTGGCCACCGGGCCCTGTGCACCGCTGTTGGTGGTGCTGATCATGGGGTAGAGGCAAGGCTGGCCCACCCCGACGTTGATGCAGTTGCCCCCGGGGGCGGCGATGGTGACTTCGGTACCGACGCTGGAGAAACCCACCTTGGTCCCGACATGCCGCAAGGCCGTCACGGTGATGACGCCCGGGCAATTGCCCGGCATGCCCACCGCCAGGCCCGCCGAGTTGCCGGCCGCGACGACGATGCTGCTGCCCGCCGCGTTCACGGCCGCAATGGTCTCGCGGTAGAGCTTGCCCGTGCCCGTGGTGTCGCAGGCACCGGTGCCCCCGAGGCTGAGGTTGAGCACCTTGGCCTTGTTGGGGTTGGTCGGCACGCCGGGCAGGTCGATGCCCGCCGCCCAGCGCATGCCGGCCATGATGTCGCTGTCATAGCCCCCGCACTTGCCCAGCACGCGCACCGGCAGAAGGCGCACGCCCCAACCCACGCCGGCCATGCCAAGGCCGTTGTTGCTGCTGGCGCCAATCAGGCCCGACACGCGCGTGCCGTGCCAGGACGAGTTGCCGATGTCGGCGCTGGTGCAGCCGGTGCCCAGCTTGCCGCCGTTGATGTCGGCCTGGCTGACCCAGTCGCCGGGGTCGCTGGCGTCGGCGTCCGCGCCGTCGCTGTCATTGGCCACGGCGGTGGAAACGCTGCCGGGTGAGCCGTAGCCGATGAAGTCATAGCCGCCCACGATCTTGTCGGCCAGGTCCGGGTGGTCCTTGCGCACGCCGGTGTCGAGCACGGCCACCACCACGCTGCTGCTGCCGGTGCTGATGTCCCAGGTGGCCGGGGCATTGATGCTGGACACCACCTGACCCGGCGTGCTGCTCGGTGCCTTGAGGTACCACTGGTCGATCACGCGCGTGGCCACGCCGCCTGACGTGCCTTCAGGGTTGACGGCTGCGCCGCCGAACAGCGGGTCGTTGGGCAGCGTCGCCGTGTGACGCCGCCGCTGGTCCACCACGGCGAGTTCCACCTCGGGGTCGGCCGCCAGTTGGCGGGCCAGCGCGGCCGCGTCACGGCCGCGGGCAAAGATGACGTGGGTGCGCTCATCCAGGCTGCGTCCGGCAGTCAGGCTATGCCCGCGCCGCAGGCCGAGCGCGGTGGCACGGGTCTGCGCGACGTCCCTTGCTTCACTGCGCGTCGCGCGCGCCGCCAAGGCCTTGGCCCGCACGCTGTCAGCCTGCGGCCTGAAGCGCACGATCAGGCGTTGCTCAGGCTCAGCGCCAGAGCCCTGCGCCAGACCGGGCAAGGGAGTCAGGGCCAGCAAGGCCAGGGCAAGCAGGGCTGAACGCATCGACATCTGGAAGGCTCCCTCGGGGGCGAGGCAGTTTAGGCCGGGGGCCACGCAGGCGTGGCAAGGAAATGTTCCCCCCGACAACGTCCAGACAGCCAAAAAAAAGCCCCGCATTGCGGGGCTTTGTTGGCAGTACCGATTGACTCAGCAGAGCTCGCTGGTCCGGCTCCGCCGGCCAGCCGAGCTGCCCCCTTGAGGGGGCCGGCGCAGCCGGTACGGGGTGGGCCAATTACGCGGACACAACCTTGACCATTTCGAGGACCTTGTTCGAATAGCCCCACTCGTTGTCGTACCAGGACACGACCTTGACGAAGGTGCCATCGAGGGCGATGCCGGCTTCGGCGTCGAAGATGGAGGTGCGAGCGTCACCACGGAAGTCGGTCGCGACGACCTTGTCCTCGGTGTAGCCGAGCACGCCCTTCAGAGCGCCTTGCGACTGGGCCTTCATTTCGGCGCAGATGTCGGCGTAGCTGGCGTCGGCGTTCAGCTCGACGGTCAGGTCCACGACGGACACGTCCGAAGTCGGGACGCGGAAGGCCATGCCGGTGAGCTTCTTGTTCAGCTCGGGGATGACCTTGCCCACGGCCTTGGCGGCGCCGGTGCTCGAGGGAATGATGTTCTCGAGGATGCCGCGACCACCGCGCCAGTCCTTATTTGAAGGGCCGTCGACGGTCTTTTGCGTGGCGGTGGCAGCGTGCACGGTGGTCATCAGGCCGCGCTTGATGCCCCACTTGTCGTTCAACACCTTGGCGATCGGGGCCAGGCAGTTGGTGGTGCAGGACGCGTTGGAGATGATGGCTTCGCCGGCGTACTTGGTGTGGTTCACGCCGTAGACGAACATCGGGGTCTCGTCCTTGGACGGGGCCGACATGATGACCTTCTTGGCGCCAGCAGCCAGGTGCTTCTCGGCGCCGGCCTTGTCGAGGAACAGGCCGGTGGACTCGATCACGATGTCGGCACCGACTTCACCCCACTTCAGCTCGGCGGGATCCTTGACGGCGGTCAGGCGGATCTTCTTGCCGTTGACGACCAGGGTGTTGCCCTCGACGGAGACGTCGCCCTTGAAATTGCCGTGCACCGAGTCGTACTTGAGCATGTAAGCCAGGTAGTCGGGTTCGAGCAGGTCGTTGATGCCAACGACTTCGATGTCTTTGAAGTTCGCGATGGCGGCGCGGAACACCATGCGCCCGATACGGCCAAAGCCGTTGATGCCGATCTTGATGGTCATGAGGCTGTCTCCAGGAAATGGGGGTTCAACTGCATCGAGCATTGTGGCCGATGCTTTGAGCACGTGAGGTACAGAGCGGTTTCATGTGGGTCCGTGCCTCTGGCTCCTGTGGGTTGAGCAAGGCGGCGGGCGGGGCCTGAGCGTCGCTCGGCGGGCTTGCCCT
>CALMQC010000427.1 GCA_937871895.1 uncultured Roseateles sp.
CGCCGGCCAGCAACGCGCCATGACCATGGCGCTGCAGGACGCCGGCCTGCGCCCGGCCGACATCGGCTACGTCAACGCGCATGGCACCGCCACCGATGCAGGCGATGCGGTGGAGGCGGCCTCGGTGGCGGCCGTCTTCGGGCCGCGTGGCGTGCCGGTGTCGGCCACCAAGGCCCTGCACGGGCATCTGATCGGCGCGGGCGGCGCCCTCGAACTCGTCGCCACCGTCCAGGCGCTGCGGCGTGGCCGTCTGCCGGCCAATGCGCATCTGCGCACCAGCGCCTTGCTCGATCAGCTCGACCTGATCCAGGCCGAACCTCGGGCGCTGACAGCCCAGGCGGCGCTGTCGAATTCCTTCGCCTTTGGCGGCAGCAATGCCAGCTTGGTGGTGCGGGTCTAACTCAGCTACGTCCAGCCAAGGTCTCGGTCACGATGCTCGGCGTCAGGATCTGCGGCAGCACGCGGGCCTCGCTCGCGCCGGGCGCGAAGTAGAGGTACAGCGGCACGCCCGAGCGGCCATAGGCCTTGAGCAGGGTGGTGATCTTGGGGTCTTCGCGGGTCCAGTCACCCTTGAGGTAGGCGACGCCGTGCTGCGCAAAGGCCGCCTGCACCTCCGGGCGCGACAGGGCCACACGCTCATTGACCAGGCAGGAGATGCACCAGGCCGCCGTCAGGTTCACGAACACCGGCTTGCCGGCGGCGCGCAGCTCGGCCAGGCGCTCGGGGGCATAGGCCTCCTCCTGCGCGGTAGGCGCGGCCACGGCGGCGGGGCCCTCGGCAGGGTGCAGCGCCTGGCTCAGCAGCAGGGCCACTGCAATGCCAACCACCAGCGCCGCGCGCCCCTGCACCGTGGGCCCGGCCACGCGCCGCCACCACAGGCCAAAGGCCACGGCCACCAGCGCCAGCAAGGCCAGCGCCACGCCGTCGGGCCCGGCCTGCTGGGCCAGCACCCAGAGCAGCCAGACCACGGCCGCCAACATCGGGAAGGCCAGGAACTGCCGGAAGGTCTCCATCCAGGCGCCAGGCCTCGGCAGCCAGCGCTGCGCCGCCGGCCAAAAGGCCAGCACCAGGAAGGGCAGGGCCAGGCCCAAGCCCAAAGCCAGCAGCACGGCCAGCAGCACCGCCGCCGGCTGCGCCACGGCAAACGCGATGGCGGCCCCCATGAATGGCGCCGTGCAGGGCGTGGCCACCACGGCCGCCAGCACGCCGGTGAAGAAGGTGCCGACCCAGCCTTGGCGCGCGGCCAGGCCCGAGCCCAGGCCGGCCAGGGAGCTGCCGATGTCGAGCAAGCCTGCCAGGCTCAGTGCCACCAGGAAGAGCAGCACCGCGACGACGTAGACGAACACCGGCGAATGGAACTGGAAGCCCCAGCCGATCTGCTGCCCCCCGGCGCGCAGCGCGACGAGCACTGCGCCCAGCAGCGCAAAGCTGGCCAGCACGCCAGCCGTGTAGGCCAGGCCTTCGGCCTTGTGGTCACCGCGCTGCACCAGGGCCAGGGCCTTGATGGACAGCACCGGGAAGACGCAGGGCATGAGGTTCAGGATCAGGCCACCCAGCAGCGCCAGGCCCAGCGCGGCAGCGAGGCCGAGGTCGGGCTCAGCGCCGGGG
>CALMQC010000428.1 GCA_937871895.1 uncultured Roseateles sp.
GGAAAAATACCTCGCCACCTGCGCCAACCACTGGATGCCGCAGGAAGTGAACATGAGCCGCGACATCGCGCTTTGGAAGGACCCGAACGGTCTGAGCGAAGACGAGCGCCGCATCATCAAGCGCAACCTCGGCTTCTTCGTCACCGCCGACTCGCTGGCCGCCAACAACATCGTGCTGGGCACCTACCGCCACATCACGGCGCCCGAGTGCCGCCAGTTCCTGCTGCGTCAGGCCTTTGAAGAGGCCATCCACACGCACGCCTACCAGTACATCGTCGAAAGCCTCGGCCTCGACGAGAGTGAAATCTTTAACGCCTACAACGAAGTTCAGTCCATCCGCGACAAGGACGAGTTCCTGATCCCGTTCATCGACGCGATCATGAAGCCCGAGTTCAAGACCGGCACGCCCGACGCCGATCAGACCCTGCTCAAGAGCCTGATCGTGTTTGCCTGCTTGATGGAAGGCCTGTTCTTCTACGTCGGCTTTACCCAAATTCTGGCCATGGGCCGCCAGAACAAGATGACGGGCGCTGCCGAGCAGTACCAGTACATCCTGCGCGACGAGTCCATGCACTGCAACTTTGGCATCGACCTCATCAACCAGATCAAGCTTGAGAACCCGCACCTCTGGACCTCTGAGTTCAAGGCCGAGATCAAGGCGCTGTTCATGAAGGCCGTTGAGCTGGAGTACCGCTACGCCGAGGACACCATGCCGCGCGGCGTGCTGGGCCTCAACGCCTCCATGTTCAAGGGCTATCTGCGTTTCATCGCCAACCGGCGTGCCACCCAGATCGGGTTGGAGGCGCTCTTCCCGAATGAAGAGAACCCCTTCCCTTGGATGAGCGAAATGATCGACTTGAAGAAGGAGCGCAACTTCTTCGAGACCCGCGTGATCGAGTACCAGAGCGGCGGCGCGCTGAGCTGGGACTGATCCGAACTTTTTTGCGCTGCAAGAGATCAAGACACGTGACGGCATCCTCCAACGACCTGCAGGTCTGGGCCACAGAGCCCATGGGGTGGCGTCTCTCCCGCATTCATGGCATCAAGGCGTTCCTCCTGGACGACTCTCGGGCCATGGATAGCCGCACGGCTTCGGACCGGTTCGAAGCGCGCGGTTTTTTCTCAACTTGATCAAGGAGAAACGTATGGCAACTGCAACCAAGAAGGCTCCGGCCAAGAAGGCTCCGGCCAAGAAGGCCGCTCCGGCGAAGAAGGCCGCTCCGGCCAAGAAGGCCGCTGCAAAGAAGGCCCCGGCCAAGAAGGCCGCTCCGGCGAAGAAGGCCGCTCCGGCCAAGAAGGCCGCTGCAAAGAAGGCCGCTCCGGCCAAGAAGGCGCCTGCCAAGAAGGCCGCTCCGGCCAAGAAGGCTGCGGCTAAGAAGGCCGCTCCGGCCAAGAAGGCTGCACCGGCCAAGAAGGCCGCGATGCCCACCAAGAAGGCCGCTGCCAAGCCGGCTGCCAAGAAGGCTGCTCCCAAGAAGGCCGCTGCGCCCAAGAAGGCTGCTGCCAAGCCCGCCGCCAAGCCGGCTGCCAAGAAGGCTGCGCCCAAGAAGGCCGCCGCCAAGCCTGCCCCTGCTGCCAAGCCTGCCCCTGCCGCGAAGCCTGCGGCAGCTGCCAAGCCTGCGCCTGCTGCCGCCGCTCCGGCCCCGGCTGCCAAGACGGCTCTGAGCCCTCAGGCTGCCTGGCCCTTCCCGACCGGCAACAAGCCCTGAGCTTGAATACCGACACTGGCGCTTTGGCGCCGGTGTCGGTTCACTGGCAAAGTGCTGCACCCGCCTCGGCCTCGTGCCCAGGCGGGTTTTTCTTGCACGCTTGGTTTGTCGGACTAGCGACGGCCTCAGCGCTTCAGCGCACGACCGACCTGCCGCCGCCGCTCAGGGCTGGAACACGTCCACGGTGTAACCCGTGACCCGATGCGTGCCCGTCGAGAGGGGCAGAGAGAACGCCTTCTCGGCCTCGGGTCCGAGACGATCCACAGCCGGCACGAGTGCCGTGGGCGGGAAGACGCGCCGTGCCAGCAGGGCACCACTGGCGTCGGTGAGGCTCAGCTCCACCCAGGGCATGGCCACCTCCACCGCCGAGGTGTTGCGCAAACTCAGGCCCAGCTTGTAGGCGTTGCGCTGACCCATCTGCGTGAGCGAGGTGGTCTCGATCAGCAGCACGTCAGCGCGTTTCCAGGGCTCGACCTTGCAACCCGCGACGCTGCACAGCGCCACCACGGCAGGGCGCAACGCCGGAAACAGCGCGGCCACGGCATCGCGGAAGTGGAGCGTCATTTGCGCCAGCAGCGCGATGCACAGCACGACCGACGCCGCCATCAGGCCGCGCCGCACGGCCGGCTGCTGCCAGCGCTCACCGGCCCGTGCGCGGCGCATGAACTCGGGCAGTGCCTCAGTCGGGATGGGTGTGGGCGGCGTGGGAGTGAGCGGCGCAGCGCCGGTGGGCACGTCCAGCGCTTCGGCCTGGAAGGGCGCCAGGGGCTCGTCGACCCAGCGCGGTTCAAGTCGATCTCCCCGCTGCGCAGAGTAAGCCGGCGCGGCGTCCAGCGCAGGTTCGGTGGGCGCGGGGGCTTCAGCGGCTTCGAAGGACTCCGGCGTCGAGGCCGGCTCGGGTACGTCACGGCGGCTGGCCTCCGGCGGGTCACTGGCCCAGGCTTGGGGCTGTGCGCTGGGCGCCGAGAAAGGGGGCTCGTCCGGTGGCGGTGCGGGTGCCTCGGGAGGTGCCGAATAGGTGGGGGGTTCCGGGGGCGGCGGCTCGGGTGTGAAACGGGCGGGCCAGTCAGGCGCTGGCTCGCGCTCCATGTCGAACAGCAGCTCGCGCGCGTCGAAGACCTCGTTGCAACGCCCGCAGCGCACCCAGCCATCCGAGACGCGCAACTGGTCTTCGACGATGCGGAAGATGGTGCCGCAGGCGGTGCAGCGGGTGGCCAGGCTCATGGGCGAATCATCCCATGGGGTGCGGGGCTTGGCGTCAGGACTTGCGCTGGGCGGTCATCCGGATCCAGCCCTCGTCCTGTTCGCTCACTTCCAGCGCCAACCAGGGCGCGTAGGCGGCCTTCAAGTCATCGGCTTGGTGGGCCAGGATGCCGGCCAACACCAGGTGCCCACCAGGTGCGACGTGGGCGCACAGCAGCGGCGCCAGCAGCTTGAGCGGCGAGGCCAGGATGTTGGCGAGCACCAGCGGGTAGGTGCCGGCGGCGGCGGCCGGATCGGCCGCGTGGACTTGAGGCGTGGCATTGGCCGCCGCGTTGTCGGCCGTGGCGCGCAGCGCGGCGGGGTCGATGTCCACGGCGTCAATGTGCTGTGCACCATGCAGCGCTGCACCGATCGCGAGGATGCCGGAGCCGCAGCCGTAGTCGAGCACGCGGTCCCAGCCCGCCGCGAGTTCGGCATGCTGGGCGATCCAGCGCAGGCACATCCGCGTGGTGGGGTGGGTGCCGGTGCCGAAGGCGAGGCCGGGGTCCAGGCGCATCACCCGCGTGGCGGCAGGTGGGGCCTGGTGCCACGACGGCACGATCCAGAAGCTCGGCGTGATCTCGACGGGCGCGAACTGGCTTTGCGTCAGGCGCACCCAGTCTTGCTCGGGTACGGCCTGCACGGATTGAACGTGCACCTCGGCCGCCCAGTCCTGGGCCAGCAGCAGCGTGGCGGCTTCGGTGGCTTCGGCCTCGGAGCTGAACAGCGACTTGACGACTGAGCGCTCCCAGCCGGGCTTTGGGGCGGGCATGCCGGGCTCGCCAAACAGCGCGCGTTCCGCTTCGGTGTCGGCATCGGCGTCTTCGACCGAGACGGCCAGTGCTTCGATCTCCATCAGCGCGTCGCTGACGATTTCGACGTCGGCCTCGCGACAGACCAGTGCCAGTTCAAACAGATGGCTCACAACTACTTCTTGTGCTGCTGCATCCAGCCTTCGAGGTAATGGATGCTGGTCCCGCCCTCGATGAACTTGGTGTCGACCATCAGCTCGCGGTGCAGCGGGATGTTGGTCTGGATGCCTTCGACCACGGTCTCGGACAGTGCAATGCGCATGCGCGCCAGCGCTTGGTCCCGCGTGTCGCCGTGGACGATGATCTTGCCGATCATGGAGTCGTAGTTGGGCGGCACGAAGTAGTTGGTGTAGGCGTGCGAGTCCACGCGCACGCCGGGGCCGCCAGGCGGGTGCCACATGGTGATGCGGCCGGGCGAGGGGGTGAACTTGACCGGGTCTTCCGCATTGATGCGGCACTCGATGGCGTGGCCCCGGAGCTCGATCTGGCGCTGACTGAACGGCAGCTTCTCGCCGGCGGCGATCTTGATCTGCTGCTGCACGATGTCAATGCCGGTGACCAGCTCGGTCACAGGATGCTCAACCTGCACGCGCGTGTTCATCTCGATGAAGTAGAACTCGCCGTTCTCGTACAGGAACTCGAAGGTGCCTGCCCCGCGGTAGCCGATCTTCTTGCAGGCGGCGGCGCAGCGGTCGCCCACCTTCTCGATCACGCGGCGGGGGATGCCGGGAGCAGGTGCTTCCTCGATGATCTTCTGGTGGCGGCGCTGCATGGAGCAATCGCGCTCGCCCAGCCACACCGCATTCTTGAAGGTGTCGGCCAGCACCTGGATCTCCACATGGCGTGGGTTCTCCAGGAACTTCTCCATGTAGACCTCGGGATTGCCGAAGGCGGCGCCCGCCTCGGCGCGCGTGGTCTGCACGGCGTGGACCAAGGCGGCCTCGGTATGCACGACGCGCATGCCGCGTCCGCCACCGCCGCCGGCCGCCTTGATGATCACCGGATAGCCGACGCTGCGGGCGATGCGGATGATCTCCTTGGGGTCCTCAGGCAGTGCGCCCTCGGACCCGGGGACGCAGGGCACGCCCGAGCGGATCATGGCTTGCTTGGCCGAGACCTTGTCGCCCATCAGGCGGATGGACTCGGGCGTCGGGCCGATGAAGACGAAGCCGCTGCGCTCGACACGCTCGGCAAAGTCGGCGTTCTCGGACAGGAAGCCATAGCCGGGGTGGATGGCCTCGGCATCGGTCACCTCGGCGGTGGCGATGATGGCCGGCATGCTGAGGTAGCTCTGTGCCGACGGCGCGGGGCCGATGCAGACGGCCTCGTCCGCCAGCTTCACATACTTGGCATCGCGGTCGGCCTCGGAGTACACGACGACGGACTTGATGCCCATCTCGCGACAGGCCCGCTGAATTCGGAGAGCAATCTCCCCCCGATTCGCGATCAGGATCTTTTTGAACATCCTGAAGCCCTCACTCGATCACGAACAGCGGCTGACCGTACTCGACGGGTTGGCCGTTCTCGACCAGGACCTTGGTGATCGTGCCGGTCTTGTCGGCCTCGATCTCATTCATGATCTTCATGGCCTCGATGATGCAGATGGCATCACCTTGTTTGACGGCCTGGCCGACTTCGGCAAAGGGCTTGGCATTGGGGCCGGACGCTCGGTAGAACGTGCCAACCATCGGCGACTTGACGATGTGGC
>CALMQC010000429.1 GCA_937871895.1 uncultured Roseateles sp.
AGTACCCGGCGGATCTTTGGGCCCTCTGGCCCGGCTGCGAGCCCCTGGTGCTGACCGACGACATGGCCACCATCGCCCAGCCGCTGGACTACCTGGGCCTCAACTACTACAGCCGGGCCGTGGTCCGCAGCACCGGCCCAGACAGCTTCACCTGGGTGCACCCCGAAGGCGTTGAACGCACGACCATGGACTGGGAGGTCTACCCCCAGGGCCTGCAGGACATCCTGGAGCAGTTCAAGCGCGACTACGCCAAGCTGCCGCCGCTCGTCATCACGGAGAACGGCTGCGCCAGCCAGGATGAAGTCGACGCGTCTGGCCAGGTGGATGACACGCAGCGCCAGACCTATGTGCGCCGCCATCTGGAGGCCCTGTCACGCGCGATGCAGAACGGCGTGGACGTGCGCGGCTACTTCGTCTGGTCGCTGCTCGACAACTTCGAGTGGGCCTTTGGCTACGAGCGCCGCTTCGGACTCGTGCACGTGGACTTCGAGACGCAGCGGCGTACGCCCAAGCTCAGCGCGCTGGCCTACGCCAACTTCCTCAGGCAACGCTGAGCCTACAATTCAAGCCGCGCCGCCCACCAAGTGCGCCGCATCCGCTAGGGGTGTTGATGGCCCAGCGCCATCGACTGAGACAGTCCCTTTGAACCTGATTGAGGTAATCCTCGCGCAGGGAAGCGATCGCCAAAAGACCGCTCTCACGTTCGTCTCCGAGCCGGTCCTGCGCGAGCCCGCCGACCTGCCATCGCAACGACATCGTCCGATGGCTCACAAAACGCTTCGTTCCCCCTCCGCCGTGGCTGCTGCTGCGGCCTCGCTCGCGTGGTCCCTGTCTGCCGCGCAGACACTACCCCAGGTCACCGTCAGTGGACGAGCGACTGAACCCACACCCAGCCTCGCTGGCTTTACGGACCCTCCGGCCAAGCTGCCCCTACAGGCGCAGTCGCTCTCGGCCGAACGCCTGCTGGACAGCGGCGTCAGCCAGCTCTCAGGCCTCACCAAGCTGGACGCCTCCGTCTCCGATGGCTACAACGCCGTCGGCTACTGGAGCCAGATGAAGATCCGGGGCTTCGATCTGGACAACCGCTTCAACCTTCGGCGCGAGGGCCTGCCCATCTCGGGCGAGACAGCCCTCTCGCTGGCCAACAAGTCGGCGGTCGAGGTCCTCAAAGGCGCATCGGGCATGCAGGCCGGCACCAGCGCGCCCGCAGGCCTCGTCAACCTCGTCGTCAAGCGGCCACTCGACGACGATGCCACGCAGGTCTTCCTGGCTGCCGAGCAGCCCGGCACGCTGCAAGCTGCGATCGACGCATCGCGGCGCTTCGGCACCCAGCGCGAGTTTGGCCTGCGTGTGAATCTGGACGCTCGCCGTCTCGACCCCAGCCTGCGCCACGCCAATGGCCTGGCGCACACGGCCGCGCTAGCCGCTGATTGGCGCGTTTCCAGCGAGACCCAGCTCGACGCTGAAGTCGAATTCAATCGCCAGCGCCAGCCCAGCCAAGCTGGATTCAGCTTGCTCGGCAACCAGGTGCCAGCCGCCAGCAGCGTTGACCCGCGCCTCAACCTGAACAACCAGGCTTGGAGCCTGCCCGTCGAATTCGACAACGTCCATGCCTCGCTGCGTGTCCAGCAACGCCTGGCTGGCGCCTGGCGCCTGAAGGCACAAGCGGCCACCCAGCGGCTGCACACCAACGACCGCATCGCATTCCCGTTTGGCTGCACCGACACCACCGGGTATTGGTGGGCCGATCGCTATTGCCCCGACGGCAGTTTTGACCTCTACGACTTCCGCAGCGAGAACGAACGCCGCAACACGCGCGCCTTCGAGCTGCAAGCCACTGGCTCGGTGGAGCTGACCGGTCTTCGTCACGACCTCGGCCTGGGCACCCTGCGCAGCCAGTTCACGAGCCGCTTCCAGCAGCAAGCCTACAACTACGCTGGCACAGGCTACGTCGATGGCTCCGCCATCACGCCCGCCGCGCCCGACCTGACCGACGAGAACACCAACCGCGACGAACGGACCACCGAAGTCTTCATCCGCGACCGCGTCGCCCTCGGCTCGCAAACCGTCGCCTGGCTCGGGCTGCGTCACACCCGCCTGCACCGCGAATCCGTTCGCACCGACGGCTCACGTGCAACCAACTACGACCAGTCACTGACGTCTCCCTGGATCGCGGTGAGCCATGCACTCAACGCCAACTGGCTGCTGTACGCCAGCTGGGGTCGTGGCGCTGAGTCTGAAGTGACACCCAACCGCAGCCGTTACCAGAACGCCGGGCGAGCCTTGCCCGTGCTCGCCAGCCGACAGCGCGAAGTCGGGATCAAGGCAGGCTCGCAGCGCATTGAAAGCTCTCTCGCCTGGTTCGACATCACGCGCCCCGTCTGGTCAGACATTGGAAGCTGCAGCGCAGCGCTCAGCTGCGAGCGAAAGGCCGATGGCACCGCACGCCACCAAGGGCTGGAGGCAAGCGCCGACTGGAAGTGGTCGGACGGCGGCCTCTTGTTGTCTGCGACAAAGCTCCACGCGCGTCGTCTCGGCGCCGTCGATGCGAGCCTCACCAACACGACGCCACCCAACGTGCCCGCCAGCAGCATCAAGGCACAGTGGCGTCACCAGATCACGGCAGGCATGCAGGCCACTGTCGGCCTCAATCACGAGTCGTCACGCTTCGCCACTCCCGACAACGCCTACGCCATCCCGGCGTGGACGACACTAGATCTCGGCCTACGGCTGACGCAGTGGGTGCAAGGCCAGCGCTGGATCTGGCGCCTCGCCATCGACAACGCAACCGACCGGCGCGCCTGGCGTGAAGCCCCCTACCAGTTCAGCCACAGCTACCTCTACCCGCTCGCTCCCCGCACCGTTCGACTCAATCTCTCGATGAGCTTGTAGTCTTCCGCAAAAGTAGGCTATACTGCGAGGCTGAATTCCTCGATAGCTCAGTCGGTAGAGCGCCGGACTGTTAATCCGTAGGTCCCTGGTTCGAG
>CALMQC010000430.1 GCA_937871895.1 uncultured Roseateles sp.
CATGGCAGACAAGTCGCGGCCCATCAGCTCGACGCGGCCGGTCGTCGGCGCATCCAAACCGCCCAGCAGGTGCAAGAGCGTGGACTTGCCGGAGCCCGAAGCGCCGACGATGGCGAGCGTTTCGCCACGCGACACGGCGAGGTCCACGCCCTTGAGCACGGACACGTCGAGGCCGCCTTCAGTGAAGCGCCGCGTCAGGCCAGTCGCAACAAGAACTTGTTCACTCATACCGGAGCGCCTCCGCCGGCTGCACGCGGCTGGCGCGCCAGCTGGGGTAGAGCGTGGCCACAAAGGCCAGCACGAGGGAGGTGAGGGTGATGGGCACGATGTCGGCCGCTTGCGGGTCGCTCGGCATGTGGCTGATCAAGTAAATGCTGCCGGGCAGAAAGCTCACATTGAGCGCCCGCTCGATGGCCGGCACGATCACGTCCACATTGCAGGCGACCAGCAGCCCCAAGGTGACACCAGCCGCCGTGCCGATGACGCCCGAGAACGCGCCCTGCACGATGAAGATGCGCATCACGGAGCCCGGCGACGCGCCCAGCGTGCGCAGGATGGCGATGTCGCTCTGCTTGTCGGTCACCGTCATCACCAAGGTCGAGACCAGGTTGAAGGCCGCCACCGCGACGATGAGGGTGAGGATCAAGCCCATCATGCGTTTCTCAATCTGCACGGCGTCAAACCAGGTGGCGTTCTGGCGCGTCCAGTCGCGCACCTGCACCTCGGGGCCGAGGCTCATGCTCAGCTGGCGCGCCACGTCGCGGGCCTGATGCACGTCGGCCAGCTTGAGCTGCACGCCCGTGGGCCCGCCGGTGCGGAAGAGCTTGGCCGCGTCGTCGATGTGGATGAGCGCCAGGCCGCTGTCGTACTCGTAGTGCCCGGCGCGGAAGATGCCCACCACCGTGAAGGCGCGCAGACGCGGCGTCACGCCCGCTGGCGTCACCTGCCCGCCCGGCGCCACGAGCGTGACCTTGTCGCCCTCGCGCACGCCGAGTTGCCGCGCCAGCTCCTGGCCCAGCACGATGTTCCAGCCGCCCGCCGTGAGCGGCATCTGGGCCAGGTCCTTGCCCAGCGGCGTGACGCTGGCTTCATCAGCCGGCGAGATGCCGCGCACGATGGCGCCCTTCATGTCGTCGCCGCGTGCGATGAGGGCTTGGGTCGCCACAAAGGGTGCCGCCCCCACCACCGCCGGGTTCTGCCGCGCACGGCCAGCCAGCGCCTGCCAGTCGGCCACCGCTTCGCCCTGGTAGGCCAGCAGCTCGACGTGGGCAATCACGCCCAGCATGCGGTCCCGCACTTCACGCTGGAAGCCATTCATCACCGACAGCACGATGATCAAGGCCGCCACCCCGAGCGCGATGCCCAGGATGGACACGCCCGAGATGAAGCTGATGAAGGCATTGCGCCGCCCACCCCGGCCAGCCCGGGTGTAGCGCCAGCCGACCTGGAGTTCGAAGGGCCAATTCATGGGGCGCGATGGTAAGGGCCAGGCTCAGCGCCGCCTCAACTCCCAACGCGCGAGGCTCAGCTCTCGGTAGGGCACGGCCTGGGTGGCCACGCTGCGCTCGAACCAGGGCTGGGCATCGGCGCGCTGGCCGGCCACCAAGGCCTGCTGGCCGATGTAGAAGTAGGCCTCGGCGAGGCGCAGGCGCTCCAGCTCGGGCTTGGCGCGGGCCATCTGCAGCAGGGCCTCTCGGTCGATCAGGCCGGCCAGGTGGCGCATCAGGGCGCCGCTCCATTGGCTGGCATCGGCGCGCTCGGCCTCGTCGCGCAGGGCCTGCTTGCCACGGCCGGGTTGCTGACGCTCGCTGGCCAGGTAGAGCCAGATCAGGGTGAAGCTGCGGTCCTCGCCACTGGCGTTGTTGAGCGTCTCTCGCAACGCGCTTTCCGAGGCCTGGAAGTCGCCGAGCATGAAGTGCGTGACACCGAGCCAGGAGCTGGGCGAGCCGGCGCCGCTGGCGGCAAGCTGGGCCTGAAAGGCAGCTTGCGCGTCCTGCATGCGGCCGAGCCCAGCCAGGGCCACGCCGCGCGCCTCGTGGGCGGCCGCCAGGTCTTCCGCGCTGAGCGCCGCGCCGCGCGAGGGTGTGGTGGTGGTGGTGGCGGCCGTGGCGGTGGGTTCGGTGGGCGGCAAGGCGGCGTCGGCATCCGCGAGGCCGGCAGCGAAGTCGCCGAGCAAATTGCTGGCCTTGGCGCGCTCGATCAGCACGCGGGGGCGCAGCGGGCCGCTGGGGCCGATGCGTTCGAGCAGCAGGCTGTCATAGCTGCGCAGCACCTCATTGGCCACCAGCACGTCCCACAGGCCATCGCCCTTGGGCCCACGGCGGAACTTGGCCAGGCGCTTGTCGATGGCGTCGTATTCGGGCTCCAGGCCCTTGCGGTCCACCAGCGCGAGGCGCACGTTGTGGCCGGAGACCGCGCGGGCGCGGCTGATGCGCTCGCGGTAGCCATCGAGGTCAGGCGGCAGCACCTCGTCGCTGCGACGCTCGAAGCGGCTGGTGAAGACGGCATCGCCCTGCACGACCTCGGCGCGGTGCAGGAAGCTGAAGTGCTTGTCGCCCACCTGCTGCGGCGGCGGGGCCTGGCTGGTGAGCGGGCGCGGCCCGTGGACGGTGGTGCGCTGCTCGAAGAGGCGCGGCGTGTCCAGCAGATAGGGCATGCGGCGCCGGCCCTCGGAGGGCAGCATCAGCACGTCGGTCATCTCGGGCGCGGGGAGGTCGAGCTCCAGCGCGGCCCGGTTGTAGCGGCCGAGCTGCGGATGCTCGAAGCGCAGCACCAGCTCGACGCGGTTGGCCTCGCGGTCGTCTCGCCACTCAGGCGCGGCAGAACCGACCAGGCCAGGCAAGGCCTTGACGTAGAGGCCGCTGAAGTACTCGCCCACGCGCTCCACCCCAGCCTGGGCGGCATGGCCGCGCCAACGCTCGGCGGCCAGGCCCTCGGCCGTGAAGCTGACGCGCAGCTGCGGCAGGCGAGTGAGGTCGCTCAGATCCCAGTCCTGCCGGTAACGGATGGCGTCGAGCGCGCTGGCCGGTGGTGTCACGCTTTGCAGGCCAGCCGCGCCCTCGCCCACCACCAGCGCGAGGCCATAGGGCACATAGCCGCGCCTGGCCAGCGAATAGCCCTGGCCGTTCATCGTCGAGTCGAGGAAGTAGACCGCGTCACCGATGCGCACACGGCTGATCACATGGTCGAACTCGGCGTGCGAGGGCGGGTAGTTGGCCACGCCCCGGTTGCGTCGGACGGACACCAGCGCCGGCTTGGCCTCGACTCCCAGCGCCGTGAGCAGGGCGTTGAGCAGCTGGGTCTTGTCCTTGCAGTCGCCCAGGCGCTCGGCCAGGGTCTGGCTGGCGGGCTTGGGGCGGTGCGAGCTTTCACCCAAAGACACCGAGAAGTAGCGCACCTCGTCCTGCACAAAGCGCAGGGCGGCGGCCACCTGGTCTTCCACGGTGCCGCCTTTGGCGGCCACCTCGGCCTTGATGGCAGCGGCTTGCGCGGCCACGCTGGGGTGGAGCTTCTCGGGCGCGAAGAGGCGCTGGGCCCAGGCGTCCACTTCGTCCCAGCCGGTGTAGTCGGTCACGGCCAATGCGGGGTAGACCTTGAACCACGGCGGCGTGTTGGACTCGCCCTGCACCGGGGCCACGCGCTCGCGCAGCACGCGCAACACCTGGCGGCCGCCTTCTTCAAAGCGCTCGGGCTCCACGCTGCTGGCCAGGGCCTTGACGGCGATCTTGCGCTCCAGCGGGGCCTCCAGGCGCCAGTGCAGGCGGTCGATGGGCACGTCATCGGCCAGTTGGGCACCGGCGGCCAGGCGGCCATCGAAGATGGGGTTGTCGCCTTCGACGGTGTAGGACGCCTCGACCACATCGCCCACTCGCACGTCGTTGATCACGATGAGCGCGGTGCGCACGCCGTCGATCATCTGGCGCTCCAGGTTGTGCTCGCGCCGCATCAGCTCCACGCGGCTGCTGGCCAGGCGCTCACTGCGCTGGCCGTCGCGCACCACGGCCACGCTGTGAATGATGAGCTGCTGGTAGGCGGGGTTGAAGCTGATCTGCGGCTCCGAGACCTCGCGCAGCGTGGAGGCATCGAGCGCCATCGTCTGCAGGCGCACGAAGTAGGCGTTGGACTGTGGCCCGGGTTTGGCGTTTTGCTGGATCTGCACGTCCACCAGCAACTGGCGCAACGCGCGGCTGCCGGAAGCTGCAGCCCCAGCCCCGGCCGCCGCGCGCGCCTCCATCAGCGCAGGCGCGGTGCTGGACACGGGCACCGGCTTGACCCAGGCCGGCTGCGGGCCGAAGCGGTAGCCGGCGCCTGGCGGGATGGCCGGCAGGGCCGCTTTGGGGGGAGCAGCGGCCGCAGGAGCAGCGGGTTTGGCCGCAACCCTGGCGCCGGTCTTGGGCGGCTGTGCAATGGCAGAGGCGCTGACCACCGGCGCTGAGGCCAAGCTGGCCGCCAGCGCCACCGCCCAGGCCAGCACAAAACTTCTCGACATCAAGGCTCCAAATCAGATCGGCCCATTGTGCCGGTCGAGCCGATCAGGACCGCGCGGAAGTCGTTCACATTCGTGAACGTGGGACCGGGGCAAAGGAGGTCGCCCAGGGCATCAAAGGCCGCGGCGCTGTCGTGGGCGTCGAGGCAGGCCGCCGGGTCGAGGCCCAGCGCGCGCAGCCGCGCGAGGCTGTCCGGCCGCAGCAGCGCGCCGGCATGGGGGCCGACGCCGTCGATGCCGTCGGTGTCGGCCGCCAGAGCCCAGGTCTGCGCATCGCCTTGCAGCGCCAGCGCACAGCCCAGCAGGTATTCGGTGGCGCGGCCGCCCCGGCCGGCCTTGGCGGCGCCCAGGGTCACCGTGGTCTCGCCACCGGAGAGCAGCAGGCAGGGTGCAGCCGTGGCGCGGGCCAGCGCGGCGTGCTGGGCGCCCAACTCGCGTGCCTCGCCTTCGAGCGCATCGCCGAGCAGCTCGACGTGCAAGCCTGCCGAGCGCGCCAGGGCGGCTGCGGCGTCCAGGCTTTGGCGTGGCGTGGCAATGAGCTGCAAACGGTGTCCGGCAAAGCGCGGGTCACCGGGCTTGGGGGTTTCGAACGCACCCGACTGCAGGCCCGCGAGCGCCGCCGCCGGCAGCTGCAAGCCGTAGCGCGACGCAATGGACAGCGCATCGGCGCAGGTGGACGCATCGGGCACCGTGGGGCCGGAGGCGATGACGGCCGGGTCGTCGCCGGGGACGTCGCTGATGACCAAGGTGTGCACCAGCGCGGGCGCACAGGCCAGCGCGAGGCGCCCGCCCTTGAGGCTGGAGAGGTGCTTGCGCAGCGCGTTCATCTCGTGGATGGAGGCGCCACAGGCGAGCAGTTGGCGGTTGAGTTGCTGCTTGTCCGCGAGGCTCAGGCCCGGCGCCGGCAGGCTGAGCAAGGCCGAGCCACCGCCGGAGATGAGGGCGATGACAAGGTCGTCTGCCGTGAGGCCCTGCGTCATCGCCAGCAGGCGCGCTGCGGCGGCTTCGCCGGCCGCGTCGGGCACCGGGTGCGCGGCCTCAACAATCTCGATGCGCTGGGGGCGGTAGCTCGGAGGCACGTGGCCGTAGCGGGTGATGACGAGGCCGCTGAGCGGCGCATCCTGCGGCCAGGCCCCCTCCAGCGCCTGGGCCATGGCTGCGCTGGCCTTGCCGGCGCCCACGACGAGCGTGCGCCCCCGGGGTGGCGCCGGCAGATGGGCCGGCAAGACGAGGCCCGGCTGCGCAGCGGCCACGGCCGCGTCAAACAACTGGCGCAAAAAGGCCGCAGGGTCGGCGCGCCAGCTGGTTTGCGTCAAGGCGTGGTCCAGCGCGCGATCAGGGCGCGCTCGTCGTCGGTGAGGCCGGTGGCGTTGTTCAGCGGCATGACGCGCTGCACCACCACCTGCTGGTGGATCTGGGCGCGGTGCTGCTCCAGGGCTTCAAGGCTATCGAGCCGCACGCCCTTTTGCGCCAGCGCCTCGCCGTGGCAAACGACGCAGCGCTGCTGCGCAATGGCCAGCACCTGGGCGGTGCTGACCGGCGCCGCCACAGCCGCCACGGGCTTGGGCGCCAGCCACACGACGAGCCCGGCCAGCAGCCCCACCGCCACCACCACCGCGCCCCAGTTGCTTGCGCCTTTGTGGCGCTGGACGAAAAAGATGCGGATCGCCACGCCCGCCGCCATCAGCACCAGCAGCACGGCCCAGTTGTGCGGGTGCTGCCAGAGCATGCCGTAGTGGTTGGACAGCATGCCGATCAGCACCGGCAGCCCGAACCAGGTGTTGTGCACGCTGCGCTGCTTGCCGCGCTGGCCGTGGATGGGGTCGGGCTTCTCGCCCGCGCGCATCGAGGCGATCACCTTGCGTTGCCCTGGAATGATCCAGTGCGCCACGTTGGCCGTCATCCACGTGGCGATCATGGCCGCGACGATCACGAAGGCGGCGCGTCCGGCAAAGAGCTGACATGCCAACACCGCCGCCACAGCCACGATGACAGCCGAGGCCGTGAGCACCGCGCCATCCCGCGCCGTGCCGAAGACGCGGCAGGCCGCGTCATAGAGCAGCCAGCCCACGATCAGGAAGCCCAGCGCCGCGCACACCGCCTGCCAAGGCGCGCCCCAGGCGTAGACGCGCGGGTCCACCAGCATCTGGCCGGCATTGGCGAGGTAGAGCACCACGAAGAGCGCAAAGCCGCTCATCCAGGTCCAGTAGCTCTCCCAGTAGAACCAGTGCAGGTCCTTGGGCAAGGCTGCGGGAGCCAGCATGTACTTCTGAGGGTTGTAGAAGCCCCCGCCGTGTACGGCCCAGAGCTCGCCGTCCACGCCCTTGGCCTTCAGGTCCTCGGCCTCGGGCTTGGTAAGGTGGTTGTCGAGCCAGACGAAGTAGAACGAGGCCCCGATCCAGGCGATGACGGTGATGACGTGCAGCCAGCGCAGCAGCAGGTTGGCCCAGTCGAGCAGGTAGGCGGTGTCCATGGTGGCGTTGTATCAGTCCAGCGATGCCTGAGATGCAAGCACGTCACGCGCCAGGGGTGGCAGACAGCAACTGGGCAGCGATCGCCACCGCGATCTGCTCCGGCCGCTTGCCCGGCATCCCCGGCCAGCCGATGGGGCAATGCACCTGGGCCAACTCGGCCGCCGTGAAGCCGCGCTCCTCCAGCCGGTGCCGAAAGCGCGCCCACTTGGTGCGGCTGCCGATCAGGCCGATGAAGGGCAGGTCAGCGTGCTCACGCTGACGCCGGAGCACGGCGGCGAGGATGTCCAGGTCCTCGGCGTGCGAGAAGCTCATGATGACGACGTGGCTGCCGGGCGCCAGGTCGAGCACGGCGTCCTGCACGGGGTCGGCGTGTTCGTGCTGGCCCGCGATGCCGGGCGGGAAGACGCCCTCGCGGCTGTCGATCCAGTGCAAGTCAAACGGCAGCGCCGTGAGCACCCGCGCCAGCGCCTGCCCCACGTGCCCGCCACCGAAGAGCGCTACCGGCGTGCGCGACTCGGGGGGCGGCACGGCCAGGTGTTCAAAGCGCAACCACACCACGCCGCCGCAGCACTGGCCGAGGCTGGGGCCCAAGGCGTAGCGCACTTCGGCGTCCAGTTCATCGCCCGCCAACGCGGCGCGCGCGCGGGCAATGGCATCGAACTCCAGATGCCCACCGCCCACCGTGCCGCGCAGCTCGGTCGCAGAGACCGCCATCCACGCCCCCACCTCGCGCGGGCCGCTGCCTTCGACGCGCGAGACGGTGACGAGGATCCAGCTCAAGCTCAGCTTCCGCGATAGGTGGAGTACGACCAGGGGCTCACCAAAAGCGGCACGTGATAGTGCGATGTGGCGTCCGCGATACCAAAGTCGAGCGGCACTTCGTCCACAAAGGGTGGCTCGGGCAGGTCCGACCCGCGCGCCCTGAAGTAGGGCGCCACTTCAAAGACCAGGCGGTAGCGGCCCACGGTCAGGGCATCAGCCTCCAGGAGTGGTGCATCGGCGCGCCCATCGTGGTTCAGGCGCAGGGCCTTGACGGGGGTGAGGCCGTGTTCATCGACCCGGTAGAGCCGCACCGCCATGCCCGCAGCGGGGCAGCCATTGGCCGTGTCGAGCACATGCGTTGTCAATTTGCCCATGGTCGCTCCTGAATCTGATGCAAAGTTTAGGCATGAGCCTGCCCGAATCTGCACCGTACCCGCGAGATCTCATCGGCTACGGCGAAGACCCTCCCCACCCGCAATGGCCGGGCCAGGCCCGCATCGCGGTGCAGTTCGTCCTCAACTACGAGGAGGGCGGCGAGAACTCGGTGCTGCATGGCGACGCAGGCAGCGAGCAGTTCCTCTCCGAGATGTTCAACCCGGCGAGCTACCCGGCACGGCACCTCTCCATGGAGAGCATCTACGAATACGGCTCGCGCGTGGGCGTGTGGCGGCTGCTCAAAGAGTTCGAGCGCCGCGCGCTGCCGCTGACCGTCTTTGGCGTCGGCATGGCGCTGGAGCGCCACCCAGATGTGACCCAGGCTTTCGTCGAGCTCGACCACGAGATCGCCTCGCACGGCTGGCGCTGGATCCACTACCAGAACATGGGCGAGGCCGAGGAGCGCGAGCACCTGGCCCGCGCGATGGACAGCCTGCGCCGCCTGACCTTGGGGCGCGACCCGCACGGTTTGGGTTGGTACACCGGCCGCGACAGCCCGAACACGCGCCGCCTGGTGGTTGACTACGGCGGCTTCGAGTACGACAGCGACTACTACGGCGATGACC